>NZ_PUED01000271.1 GCF_003024925.1 Paramuribaculum intestinale | reverse complement strand
TAGTTGAAATGGCAAATTCAGAACGAGACAATACCGCGGCGTACTATACCCGACAGGATATTTGTTTCGGGATTGTAAATAATCTTCCCGAAGCCAAGAATTTTGACCATATTTCAATTCTGGAGCCTTCAATAGGCGTAGGGAATTTCCTCCCATGCTTGATTGAAAGATATTCGTCTGTTCCATTTGTTAGTATTGATGTAGTTGATATTAATCCTGCTTCCATCGAATTGCTAAAAGAGATGGTTGCCAAAATGAATGTGCCTAACAACTTCACTATAAATTATATTGTCGGGGATTTTCTTTTATATAATTTCACGGACAAATACGATATCGTGATAGGGAATCCTCCGTATATGAAGTTGACTAAGGATAAGAAGTTGGCGGCTATATACAAGGCTTCAGCAGCAAACAAGGATACAAACAACATATTTGCTTTTTTCATTGAAAAGGCATTGACGCTGGGTGACTATGTTTCATTAATCGTTCCCAAAAGCTTGATAAATGCTCCTGAGTTCAATGAGACGAGAAAACTCATGAACGAATATTCACTGACTCATGTGATTGATTTCGGCGAAAAAGCATTTAAGGGCGTAAAGATAGAGACTATTTCATTCACAATCAATACAAAAAATAGTTCGAAAAATACTACAATATATTCGTATATCAATAATTCTGTATGGAATGTTGACCAGTCGTATATAACAGATTCTCAATTCCCTTATTGGCTATTGTATCGAAATTCGGACTTTGATGAGATTGCTTCCTCTATGGAGTTTGGCATATTCAAAGCATATCGTGACCGAGTTATAACAAAATCGGTCACCAAATCGAATGGTAAATTTCGTGTTCTCAAATCACGCAATATTGGGAACAATGAGATTATAGACATTCCAGACTATGATTGTTATATTGACGATGTAGAATCTTTCGATGTGTCTAAATATCTCAATCATACAGAATGTGTATTGTTGCCAAATCTTACGTACAATCCACGAGCATGTTTTATGCCAGAGAACAGTATCGCAGATGGGTCTGTTGCTATTTTAACGCTCTGCGATGAGGAAAATACTGTATCACCAGAAGATTTAGAGTTCTATTCAACTGAGAGTTTCTCGAAATTCTATGCCATTGCAAGGAATTTAGGCACACGCTCATTGAACATTGACAACAACTCGGTTTTCTTCTTCGGCAAACTTATAAATGCAGAATCATGAGAGATCAAATCAATTCATATCTAAGCCATTTTGACTTTGACATACGCAAATCGCATGATGCGCGGTATGTTGACCAGAAGTGCACCCCTGACATCGTGTGCTTCTTGGCTGATTGTATTTTGAATATTGCATCGTCACATCCGACATTTACAGCTAATGACATATGGCAGAGCCAATACTTCAAGCATAACTGTCGAGTGGTGTTCAATAAACCATACGCAGATGATGAAAGGGCGAAAAATGAATACAATAAATGGTTCTCTCAGCCACTGAAATTATTTCATACCGCTGGGATATTAAATGCAGATTTGACTACTCGGCCCGCAACTTATTCAATCAAGAATGAGGAACTTTTGGATTATATTTCACGAAGAGACCGAAACGCCTATAACTTCTTGTATTGTTTCTTTTCAAAGGTTCTCAAAGATAGTGGATTTTGGCGATTCTTTGAGGAATATTTGGAGAATGTCAGAAGCGAAAGAGACAGAGCTAAAACGGAATTGTATGACCGTTATTATCGCCTTATAAGTGGTAATACACCATCTCAATCAAGATTGGATATTAACAGAATGTTCCATAAGGTTTTGAATGTATTAGCAGCTGAACATAATGTTCCCGGAAGTAGTGGGAAAGAAGCCCGTATGTTCTCTGACCTTATGTACAATAAGAAAAACTGGAGAGATCTCAACAAGGAGAAATCAATCACCCGACAAGAAGCAGCAGAAGCCCAACAACACGACGAACAGCAAGAAGCATATAACGCATACTATGTGCAGAAAGCTATTGCTCTCATAAGAAAGATACAATCGGAAAGCGAAGTGCATGATGCTTGGTCAAACGGTCTGGCAACACAGGTTCACCATATCTTCCCGAAATCTCAATTTCCAGAGATCGCACACTATGTGGAGAATTTGATTCTTCTCACCGCTACTCAACATAATACAAAAGCGCATCCAAAAAACAACACGCAGATTGTCGACAAAGATTATCAGCTTGTGTGTCTTTTGGCAAAATCCGACACCATTGAGCAATCTCTGCGTCAAGTCGGAGAACGCTACTATCGGAAAGAATCGTTCTTGTATGTTATCAATACGGGACTTGACTGCGAACTAAGTATGCAGCTATCTTTCTCGGAGATTAAACATAATCTTATTAAATTGTATAATCGAGCATAAAGCCATAAAAAATGG
>NZ_PUED01000270.1 GCF_003024925.1 Paramuribaculum intestinale | reverse complement strand
CTCCCGCGTAGAGGCGTCGACACGCCTTCACTGGCGGCAAAGCGTGGGAAGATTGCACGGTTTTATCTCGCACACGCCTCCAGAGCCAACAACTGGGATCTGGTGGATCTCTCGGCGCCTTACATCATAGGCCGATGGCTGCTCTATCCTGATGCCGACGGAAAGCTTCCCGACCGTGGGATTCTCGACACTCTGGCATCGCACAGCGACCTGTGGCATCAACGGATCGGAATCGTCGCCACCCTCGCGCTGATACGCCAAGGGCAGACGGCCGACACACTCCGGATAGCCACACGCCTGCTCGACCACAGACACGATCTGATCCACAAAGCCACGGGATGGATGCTGCGCGAGGTCGGAAAGAAAGACCCCGGCTGTCTGCTGGAATATCTCGAATCACACTTCAGAGATATGCCGCGCACAGCACTGCGATATGCCATAGAGCGTCTGCCTGAGCCACAACGCCTGTATTGGCTCAAAAGACAATAAAAACCACTACAGACTCAAGACATGAACATAGAAGAAGTAAGAGAGTATGGCCTTTCACTGCCCCACGCTACAGAGCGGTGTCCGTTTGGCTCCGACACGCTGTCGCTTGAAATCGGCGGGAGAATATTCTGCCTGATGACCCTTGATAACCAATGGGATTTCTACAATCTCAAGGCCGATCCGGATTTTGCAATAGAACTGCGCGACAGATACGCAAGCATCCGCCCGGGCTATCACATGAACAAGCGGCACTGGATCTCGGTCGACTTTCATGGCGACGTCCCCGACGCGGTCCATCGCGAACTGATACTCCACTCCTATCGCCAGACAGCCATGAAACTGCCGCGCAATGTGCGCGAACAACTCTCAATCACCTGATAAGACAGAGCGTCGTCCGACGATATCCGACGCAGAACCCCTTCCAACAAAAATCATTTTTTATATCCGGCTCGTCAGTAATCTGCGGCCTGCCGGAGTCATATTTACTTCGACAGCATTATCGAAAGAATCTCGCGGTCGGTCTGCGCCATGCCCTGCAGGCCTATGCGTGTAAGATTGTCGATCGAACGATCCACATCCTCGTCGACAATGCCTTCGAGAGAGCTCACCGAGGTGTCCTCCATGGCCATCAGCGCGGCATATACGGCGGTTGACACCCCTGAGGTCACTTTAAGCGCACAGCTTGGCTTGGCTCCGTCGCATATCATTCCGGTAAGATTGCCTACCATGTTTTTCACAGCGTGACATATCTGACGATATCCGCCACCCATGAGAAGTGTCAGGCCACACGACGATCCGGTGGCTGCGACAACACACCCGCAAAGCGCTGACAGACGTCCGAGCTTCTGCTTGATATAGATGACTGTCAGATGGCTCAAGGCAAGCGCCCGCAGCATCTCGTCATCCGACTTACCGTTCTCTCTGGCATACACCACCACCGGCACCGTCGCCGATATGCCCTGATTGCCGCTGCCCGAATTGCTCATCACAGGAATCATGGCTCCGCCCATGCGCGCGTCACAGGCGGCAGCCGTCAGCGACACTATGTGCGTAAACTGCGTGTCGCCCATCATCTTCGATCCGTGTCTACCGCCCAATATCTTCCCTAAAGCATGGCCGTAATTTCCCTCTATGGATATTCTCGAAGCTGCAAGATTGAGCTTCGACGCCTCAAGCAGAAAGCCCAGTTCGGCGAGCGGCGTTGTCGTGGCGAATTCATAGACCGTTTCGAGTGTCAGATCGGTCGTATGATCCTCGGCGGCATCTCCGTCGGTGAGCCGCTGGTCAAGCACCACATCATTGTCGGCCGAGAGATACACGAAATTGGTATGACCGCCGGCTATGATGGCTACAGTCTTGTGGCCGCCGGCCTCGCAACAGATCTCTATATACAGTTTCTCGGCAATTCCATCCTTGAGCGATATGAATATACGCGAAGCGTCGACCATAGCCTTGCCACGACCCACGGCATCGCTGTCGACATCGCGGAGCACTTCGAGCCCCAGTTCGGGCTTGCCGCATATCGCTCCAAGGGCTATGGCTATGGGCAGACCGGTCATACCGGTGCCCGGAATCCCTACACCCATGGCGTTCTTGATGATATTCGCGCTGAGAGTGGCCGTGATGCGCTCCGGTTCACATCCGAGCATACGCGAGGCCTTGGCCACACAGAGAGCCACGGCTATCGGTTCGGTACATCCTATGGCAGGCACCACCTCGCTTTTGATCAGCGATATGATGCGGGCACGCCGTTCGTTGTCGATCATGGTGAATTTATGAGTATGGAATTATAGAGAATCCTGTCGGACAGGAACTGATCTCCGGTCAGAAGTAATATGTGCCACGCACATACCAGTAGCGGTTGCGTGCGCTGTAGTTGGTGAGTACCTTGGCTTTGACTACATAGGTCATGCCCATATTATAG
>NZ_PUED01000027.1 GCF_003024925.1 Paramuribaculum intestinale | reverse complement strand
GTATTAGACGGGATTTCTCCCGATTATCCGGCTGTGGCAGGCAGGTTGCATACGTGTTACTCACCCGTGCGCCGGTCGCCGGCTGGTAAAGGCAAGCCTTCACCACCGCTGCCCCTCGACTTGCATGTGTTAAGCCTGTCGCTAGCGTTCATCCTGAGCCAGGATCAAACTCTCCGCTGTTGTTATCTTTTGTTCTTTTTTTTTCTTGTGCTAAAGCCGCATAGCCTGAACCAATATTAAAAGACCCATCGGACACCGACAGCCATCGGAGCTCATCTTCCTCCCGGCCGACAATCTTGAATCTAAACGCTGGTCGAATTTGACAGAGACTTCATCCGCAGGACGGCTTGCGCCAGGCCTGCGGCCCTTGTTCTCTTGTACTACTTCGTCTATTGCAATTATTTCAATGTGCTCTGGTTTTGAATGCCGCCCTGAACTCGGGCGGAAATGTTTTGCAAAGTTAGAACCAATTTTTCAAACCTGCAAATTTTTAACATTCTTTTTTTACTTCGGCCGCCTTGCGGCATCGCCTCTGTCAGCCTCCGAGACCGTCGCGACCGCTGTCGCTTGGTTTGTTTCTCAAAAGCGAGTGCAAAGGTAGACACTTTTTCAACAACCACCAAATTTTTACAACACTTTTTTCACGAAAAAAGTTGAACAAAAATCCCGAAAACCGCCCCATCAGCTGACTGACAGAGTATTATCGCGATCAAAAAAAATGCCCTGCGCGATATCAGAGATCACGACGGAATGCACGCCGACGCCTATGCTGCCGGCGCTCGAAATACTGCCACTGCAGCTGCACGCTCGCATTGTCGGCAAGCTCAAGATTGCTCTCGGCAAACTTATAGCCATTCTTTATATAAGTAGGCAACAGATCCGCAAAAACCATCGCATTCACTCCCATATTCTGATATTCGGGACTGACGGCGACAAGCATAAGATCGACAACATCGTTTTTGCCGTGGATCGCCTTGAGCAGATGATACCAGCCTAAAGGCCACAACCGTCCACCCGACCGCTGAAGAGCACGCGAGAACGACGGAATTGAAATGCCGAAAGCCACAAGCTTGCCATCCTTATCCACGACAACGCTTATGCAGTCAAGGCGCAGAATGCCCAGATACTTGTCGATATAATAGTCGATCTGACGATCCGATAACGGCGAATAACCATAAAGACCGTCGTAGGCCACATTTATAAGATCAAAGATAGCCCTGCCGTAATCCGCTTTCAGACGGCTGCGCGACGTATAGTGCAGCGTCTTGAATCCATACTTGCGCTCTACGAGCGAAGCTATCCTAAGATATTTGTCGGGCACACTGTCGGGCACCGTCATACGATACTCCACCCAGTCGACATCGGGCTTATAGCCCATGCGCTCCATGTGCACGGGATAATAGGGATAATTGTAAATCGTGGCCATAGTGCCAAGTTCGTCGAAACCGTCGATTAGCATTCCCTCGTGATCCATATCGGTAAAGCCCATCGGTCCCACCATCTCAGTCATGCCACGCTGACGGCTCCACTCCTCGGCCGCACGAAACAGCGCATCGACCACTTCCGCATCGTCGACGAAATCAACGAAACCGAAACGAGCCTCCCTCTTCCCTGTGCGCTCATTGACCACACGGTTGATGATAGCCGTTATACGCCCAGCCGGGACTCCGTCGCGCAAAGCCATAAACGACTGCGCCTCGCAAAAATCAAAGGCCGGATTTTTCGACGGCATCAGGGTTTCGATCTCCTCGAATATCAGAGGCGGCACATAGCAGTCATTGCCGCGATACAGGTCTATGCCAAACTTCACATATTTTTTCAGCTCCTTGCGGTCAGGGCTGACAGACCTTATTTCTATTGACATAAGCAACTCTCAAAAAAAACAGTTGATATCACTACAATCATCAGTAACCCGTGGCTCGCTGCGAGTCAATCAAGAGTGAACAAACAACGAACCGGGGACAACATGCATATCAATGCTGACCGAAACCAAACCACGACACGGCCAGCTGCGGCACTAACGTCAACGACGACGGACGATGTGGCGCCACACCGGAATTAAACCACACGAGCAGAGCTATCATAACAAGGAGAAACACGATGATAGCCATATACAGGCGGTTGTCGGATCGCGACGCCAAGGCCATACGCAACTCGTGAACCGAACGATAGCGGTCGCGCGGATTCTGCGACAGGCATTTGTCGGCTATGCGCCGCAGCCTGGCCGGAGAGCCCGGCACCACGTCAGTCAGTTCGCGTAGCACCTTGCCAAACATATATATATCTTCAGAAGCATCGGCCGGAGTCAGATGCTCACGCTGATCAAAACCCACATCAATGAGCTTCAGATTGCCGATATTCTCGGTAAATACTATTGTTTCCGGACGCACCGGGAAGTGCACCACATGATTGCGCTGTATATAATCGAGAGCATCGACAAGCTGCGTGCACACCTTCTCGACATGTTCCGGCCCCGCCTTACCCGAATCAATAAGCTTACGCAGCGAATCGCCATAAACATCGTCGGTGATGATACATAATCCCAGACCGGGCACTTCCTCCAGATCGTTGATCATCACAATACCCGGATGGGCAAGGTTGTAGCGCACGTCAAACTCCTTCTCAAGCATGGCCTGAAACCGCGGATCGTCCTTATAGGCCGCCTTGAGAGTCTTGAGCATCACCCACTTGCCATGCTTTTTGGCCGTGTAGACGTCGTAGTACTCCTCATCCCACTCGGGAAGAAGCTCCAGCTCGGTCCACTTCTGCGCAGCACAATGATCTGCTTCACTCATTCATGATTGGTTTAAGTAGTTACATTAGAGGCCGGGGCTGCCGCTCAATACATGGCAAACACCAGCTGACTTCCGGTATCGACATCGGTAAGATACAGATTGTTGCCGTTGACAGCCCAGAGTTTCAAGCAGAACTGTCGACGGCATACGAGATGTAGAGAGCCGTTCCATCGGTATCCCAATAGATGTCGTAGGTATATGACTGCCCCCAGTTGTCATAGTCAACATACTGCCCCGAGCCGTCGCCGTAGAACGAGAATATGTTCTGATCCGTATCGACCGGGCCATATTCGTCGGCCACAAGAACCCAGTCGCCTATCAGCGGCGACCAATAATAATCGTTTTCGTCGCTGCAAGAGCCGAAAGTCACTATAGCTACTGCAATGGCAAGCAGCCTCAGGCAATTGGACAATGCTTTCATCGGGCAATCAATTACGAGTGCAAAATTAAATAAAATTTCAATACAACATTAAAACACACCGCCGCCTAATTAGGTTTTGTCGACAAACAGTCAAAAATCTCACGGCTTTTTTCTAATTTTGTCAATATGAACATCACACGTCTGCTTACACCGTTTTTCGCCGCCAGAGCCCGACGCACGCTCCGATCAGCATCCGATCCGGAGCTGGTGCAGCTCCGACAGCTTAAAAAACTCATTGCCAACGGACGCCGCACCCTTTGGGGAGACTCCCATCATCTACAGCAGGTGGCCACCTACGACGACTTCCGCGAAGCCATGCCTGTCACCTCCTACCCAGACATCCGGCCCTACGTCGAGCGGATGATCGCAGGAGAGCCCGACATACTGTGGCCCGGTCCCTGCCGACGGTTCGCACAGTCCTCAGGCACATCCGACGGCAAAAGCAAATACATCCCCGTCACCGACGACTCCCTGCGCCTCAACCACTACCGCGGCGGAGCCGAATCCGTGGCCCACTACCTCAACCATCACCCCGGCAGCCGACTGTTCGACGGCAAAGCCTTCATACTCGGAGGCAGCTTTGCCAACGAACTCCACGGCACTGCGCCCGGAGTGAAGGCAGGCGACCTCTCGGCTCATCTAATTGAGAGAATCAACCCGCTCGTCGACCGCATCAGGGTGCCGTCGCGCGCCACTGCCCTCATGCCCGACTGGACAGCCAAACTCCCGGCGCTTGTCGACGAATCGATCCATGCCGACGTCACCAACATATCGGGCGTCCCATCATGGTTTCTCACCGTCATCCGCCGGGTCATTGAGCGCGCCGGAGCATCGACCATCCACGACGTATGGCCCCGCCTCGAAGTATTCTTCCACGGAGGCATCGCCTTCGGACCCTACCGCAGCCAGTATGAAGAGATCACCGACCCCGGACGGATGCACTATCTGGAAACCTACAACGCTTCCGAAGGATTCTTCGCCGTGCAGCACTCTCCCGACGCACCCGGCATGATGCTCCTCACCGACGCCGGAGTATTCTATGAGTTCGTGCCGCTCGGCGCGCCTGACTCCGAAGCCATTCCCGCATGGCTCACCACACCCGGCCAAAGCTACTCCCTGCTGCTGTCGGCCCCCAACGGGCTATGGCGCTACCAGATCGGCGACGTCGTAAAGGTGGTGGCCACCGATCCGTTGCAGATAGTCATCACCGGACGAACAAAACACTATATCAACGCGTTCGGAGAAGAGGTGATGGTTCACAACACCGACGCAGCGCTTGCACGCGCATGCGCCGACTGCCGCTGCACAGTGGCCAACTACACCGCCGCACCCGTCTTCACCACCTCCGCCTCACGCGGACACCACCAATGGCTGATAGAATTTGACCGCCCGCCCGCCGACATCGACGCATTCGCCACCACACTCGACCGACGGCTCACCGAGCAGAACTCCGACTATCAGGCAAAACGCGCAGGCGACATATTCCTCGCCCCACTCACCGTCACCGTTGCACACCATGGGCTCTTCGACCGATGGCTCGCATCGACCGGCAAGCTCGGCGGACAGCGCAAAGTGCCACGCCTGCAGAACGACCGCACCCTCATCGACGACATGCTGCGGCTCAACAACGACCAGACATTGAAAACCACATAAACTAAACACTAACGACATGAAACCAACAGCAATCATCGCATCAGCGATCATCGCACTCGGCCTGCTCGCGCTTGGCCTCTGCATCCGTTCAGGAATAGACTTCGCCGCATCACGCGACCGCACGGTCGACGTCCGCGGACTCGCCGAACGCGAAGTGCCCGCCAACGTCGTCACATGGCCCATAATGTTCAAAGAGGTCGGCAATTCACTGCCCACTGTCTACGCCAATGTTTCGGCCACCAACCAGCGTATCGTCGACTTCCTCAAAGCCAACGGCATCACCGATCAGGAAATATCCATCGGAGCGCCTAAAGTGCAGGACCTCACCACCGACCGCTACAACAACCAGCCCCTCCCCTACAACTACGCCATCACATCGGTGGTGACCGTAAGCTCCGGTAAAGTCAAGGAGATCCATGCCCTCATCAACCGGCAGGGCGAACTCTTCGCACAGGGCATAGCCATCACAAACGACTACAACTACCAGATCACCTACGACTTCACCGACCTCAACTCCATCAAACCGGAGATGATAGCCGAAGCCACAAAAAACGCCCGCGAGGCCGCCAAGAAATTTGCCGACGACTCCGAATCGTCGCTCGGCAAGATCAAGACCGCACGCCAGGGACAGTTCACCATCGACGACCGCGACGCAACCACTCCCTACATCAAGAAAGTGAGGGTCGTCACCTCGCTCACCTACTATCTGGAAGACTGACCGCCTACGGCATCAGGTATCGCTGTCAGACCGAAGCCATGATGATGAACATTAGCCGGCCGCACTACGTTATAATGTGACAAAAACAACGTATTTCAGACCAAAACACAACTCATCATGGCTAAAAAGAAAAAATCCATCAAAGGCACACGCACCGAACAAAATATCGTGCTGGCCTATCTCAACGAATCGCAGTCATACGCCCGCTACACATTCTATGCCAAGCAGGCCGACAAAGAACTGTACTTCCCGATTGGAGTGATTTTCCGCCAGACAGCCGAAAACGAGTTCAACCATGCCAAAGTCTTCTTCAAGATGCTTGAAGGCGGAGTAGTCGACGCCAAAGTACCCACCGACGCCGGCATCATCGGCGACACCGCCACCAACCTGAAGATCTCCATGGGCGAAGAGGCCAACGCCGGAGTGAAAGGCTATGAGGAAGCCGCCAAGACTGCTCAGGAAGAGGGATTCCCCGAGATCGCCGAGCACTTCCTCGCGATAGCTAAAGCCGAGCAACACCACCTCGACCGCTTCACACGCTATCTCAAGATGGTGGAGGAGGGCACTGTATGGAAACGCGACCACGCCATCCGCTGGCAGTGCCTTGTCTGCGGCTACATCTTCGAAGGCAACGAACCCCCGAAGGTATGCCCCGGATGCGACCATCCCTACCAGCACTACATGCCCCTTGACGAAGACGACTGATCCATAACGGCCACAATCAAGCGCCGAAAGATCCGAGAACACAATCATGGCCAAGTGTCGAAGCCAACAGTCCGACACTTGGCCATGATTTTCATTTCTACAATCTTCGACTTACAACAATAAACCGAAGTAAGCCAAAAGGCACTGACAAACGTATGTTTTTCCACCACCCACCCTCACCTACGCTATCGCATGAACATCACTGCAAAAGGAATGCCCCATCCCGTCCCGGCCACCTATGCAGTCGGGGTGGGATGGGGTATCAGAGAGCAGGTATCAGACTGCGCCGGAGCCGGCTTCATCATCGTCGCCACTGTCACCGTCATGACGCGTCACCGGGGGCAACGCCGTGGTAGGCGTGGAGAAAAAGCGCGACAGATGGCGTTCGCGGAAGCGCTCGAGCAGCTCCCAGAAGTTGGGCACGAACAGCGTTCCCACCAGAGCGTTGACAGCCATGCCGAACGCTACGGCGGTGCCAAGAGAAACACGGCTCGCCGCACCCGCACCGGTAGCGAACAGCATCGGCATCACACCGAACACAAATGCCAGCGCCGTCATCATTATCGGACGGAATCTCACCCGTCCGGCACGTATGGCGCTTGATCGAATATCCATGCCCGAACGGCGGTAGTCGATGGCATACTCCACGATCAGTATGGCGTTTTTTGCCGACAGCCCGAGCAACAATATTATACCTATCTGGGTATAGACCGATATGCTCTGTCCCATCAGCAGACAGCCTATGACGGTGCCGAGTATGGCTGTGGGCATAGATATCACCACAGCCACAGGATCGGTCAGACTCTCATATTGGGCGGCGAGCACGAGCAGAGTGATGACCACGGCGAATATCAGCACCAGAGCCACCGTCACCCCGCCCTGCGACTCCTGATAGGCCTCGCCGGTCCACGCGTAGGAATATTCATCGCCGAGAGTGCGCTCCACTATCTCCTCCATGGCCTCTATACCTTCAGAGGAGCTGACCCCGTGAGCCGGAGTGGCGGTTAGCGAGGCCGTGGAATACATGTTGTAGCGCGACACGTTGCTCTGCCCGAACGACGGCTCCACAGTCATAAACGACGAGAACGGCACCATCTCGCCCATCGAGTTCCTGACACTGAGCTTCAGCACTCCGTCGACACGCGAGCGCGCCGCCTCATCGCCGGCAAGATTGACCTGATAGACACGGCCGAAGTCTGTGAAGTCATTGATATACGACCCGCCCATATAGGCCGACAGAGCCGAAAACACATCGGACACTTCGAGCTGCTGCATCTTGATGCGGTTGCGGTCAACAGTCAGTTTATACTGCGGTATGGCACCCTCGTAGAGCGACGTCACCGACTTGATACGGGGATCAGTCTCGGCCGCACGCTCCACATCGGCCAGAGCCTGCTTCATCTGCTGCGGGCCGAGATTGTTTATGTCGAGCAACTGCATCTGAAGGCCGGAAGTCACTCCGAGCCCGGATATGGCGGGCGGATTTATGCCGAACACCACCGCCTCCTGAATGTCGGCGCACGCGGCATTGAAGCGGTCGATCACGGCATCCACACCTTGCGACCGGCCACGGCGCTCGCTCCACGGCTTGAGAGTGACAAACAGCGAGGCGTAATTGCTCGCGCTGCCGCCTCCGATAAACGACATGCCGCTCACCGACATCACCGATTTCACCTCCGGAATCCGCGCAAGTCGCTCGTTGACCTGAGCCACGACTGCGTCCGTGCGGTCGATCGATGCGCCGGTAGGAAGCTGTATCGAGCCCATGAAATAGCCCATATCCTCCTGAGGGATATACGACGACGGCATCCTGACAAAACCCCAGAAAGCCAATGCCGTCAACGCGAAATACAGCCCGATAGCCGCCCACGGACGCCGCAGGAAGCCGCCCACTATACCTACATACAGCTTGAGAGTGGCGGCAAAGCCGCGGTTAAACCACTGATAAGGCTTGAACTCCGTCGGTTTGCCTTTACGCAGAAACATAGCGCACATGGCCGGAGTGAATGTAAGGGCGTTGAAGCCGGAGAAGGCCGTCGACACAGCTATGGTCAGTGCAAACTGCTTGTAAAGCTCGCCTGTAATACCGCTTATGAAGGCCGTAGGAATAAACACCGACAGCAACACAAGCACCTCGCCCACCACCGGACCCTGGAGTTCGGTCATAGCTTTCTCGGCGGCCTGACGCGCGTTGAGCTTGCCCTCGTCCACCAGACGCGAACAGTCCTCAACCACCACTATGGCGTCATCCACCACTATGGCTATCGCCAGCACAAGTCCGAACAGCGTCAGAGTGTTGATCGTAAAGCCCATAAGCTTCATCACCGCGAAAGTGGCTATCAGCGACACCGGAATCGTGATCATCGGTATGACTACCGCCCTCCAGCTCTGGAGGAAGACAAGTATGATCAGCATCACGATCAGAGTGGTTTCGACAAACGTCACCAGCACCTCGTCGATCGACGCCGTGACGAAATCGGTAGTGTTCATCAGCACCTGATAGTCCACACCCTCCGGAAAATATCGCTCCAGCTCATTCAGCTTCTTCTCCACGGCCTTGGCCACCTCCAGCGAGTTGGCGCCTGGTGTCTGGTAGATGCCGAGCAATCCGGCCGCACTACCCGACACGAGAGCCGACCCGCCGTAACTCTGGCTGCCAAGCTCTATGCGGGCCACGTCCGACAGATGGAGCATCTCCCCCTCCGGAGTGGTCTTGATGACGATGGAACCGAACTCATCGGGAGTCGTCAGGCGTCCCTGTGCCGTAAGCGTAAACTCAAACTGCCCGTCCGACGGCGTAGGCGGCGCACCTACAGATCCGGCCGAAACCGCCATATTCTGCGATTCGACAGCTTCCATGACATCGTCGGGAGTGAGTCCGCGCACGCGCATCTTCTCCGGATCCAGCCATATCCTCATGCTGTACTCTCCTGCTCCGAACGCCTCCACCTGACCCACGCCGTCGATCCTCGACAGCTCGTCGACCAGATTAAGTTTGGCATAATTGGTGAGATAAAGAGCGTCGTAGTGATGATTGTCGGCCGTATCATTGAGCAGACCGACAAACAGTATGACGTCAGTGGAGCGCGACATCACCGACACACCCTCCTCCTTCACCGCCGTGGGGAGAGTCGCCTCGGCTATGGCCACGCGGTTCTGCACCTTAACTGTGGCCATATCCAGATCGGTTCCCGTCTCAAAAGTCACCGTGAGCATATACGACCCGTCGGAACTGGAGCTGGAACTCATATACATCATACCTTCCACACCGTTGACCTGCTCCTCGATAGGCACGCCCACGGTAGTAGCCACCGTTGCGGCGTCGGCTCCGGGATAACTGGCGGCCACCATCACCGTCGGAGGCGTTATGTCGGGATACTGAGCCACGGGAAGAGTCTTTACAGTCACCACGCCCGCCAGTATCATCACCACGGCTATGACTATGGCGAATATCGGACGCTCTATGAAGAAACGGGAAAACATCGCGTATGGTAATTAATCGGATTTGTCGCTGAAAAAAAATCGTGAATCAGGCCGGAGGCTACTTGCCGGTCATAACAGGCCTGACCTCCAGACCCGCCCTCACCTTAAGCAGGGCTTTGGTGACATAACGATCGCCGGGATGCAGCCCTTCGGTCACAACCCGCATCGTGTCGTCGACCAGACCGCCGGTCTTCACCGGAGTATATACCACCCGGTTGGAATCGTTGACCGTATAGACATACTTCCCGAGCTGGTCGGTAGCGATCGACGCGTCCCTGACAAGAAGGGCATGGCTGTCGATATCCTCAGGCAGCGATATGGTGGCATACATGCCCGACCGCAGTTCGCCGTAAGGATTGTCGACCACCGCACGCAGGTGCATCGTTCCGGTGCCTGTATTCACATCGGGCGAGAGATAATCCAGCCGTCCGCGGTATTCATGTCCCAGAGGTTCGTCGAAACGCATCGGTATCGAATCGCTCCCCGCTATTCCGTCGGTGCCGACCCGGGTGTTCATACGCATGAACGACGACTCCTCTATGTAGAAGTCGGCATACATCCGCGTGTTGTCATATATCGTGGCCAGCTTCACCGGCTCCCCCTCTCCACCTACGTAGGCGCCGACATTGACATCGGCGGCCGACACCGTTCCGGCAAACGGAGCATGGACCGCGCAGTATCCGAGATTGGTGCGCGCAGTGCGCAACTGCGCCTCGGCGCTCTTTATCGCCGCTGCGGCCTCCTCGTAGGCGCTTTTGGCCTGCACCACCTCTATCTGCGACACAGCGTCGCTCTCCAGAGCCTTCTTCATCGCCTCGTATTGCCTCATGGCATAGTCGTAGGTGCTCCGCGCGGTCTGAAGCTGCGCCTCGGCCTGCCCTACGGCGTCGCGATATTGCGTATCCTCGATGGTAAACAGCAAAGCACCCTTGCCGACCGTGCTTCCGTCGGTATAGTTCTGCGACCGCAGATAGCCGTTGACACGACCCACCACGTCTACACTGTTCACGGCCGTGAGCGTGCCGGGATAATCCTTGTATATCACCACAGAGTCCTCTATTACAGAAGCCACATCCACCTGTGGCGCATCGGTCTGCGCCGACCGTTCATTGCTATGGCACGACGGCAGGCATGCCACTGCCGATGCAGCCACCACTGCCGCCATTGTTCTCAGAGTGTGTTCCATCAGTATTTTCGTGTGTTGTATTTTACCTATAATTTCATTCCGTTTAGCAGCGCCCGACACGTCTCTACCGCCCCACTGCCCATCCGCCGCCGAGAGCCTTATAGAGATTGACAAGTGCGGTCAGTGACTCTCCGCGCGCCTCCACAGCCTCGTTGTTGTATTGCAGCAGAGTGATCTGCGCCTGCGCAACATTTATGAATGCGTCAAGCCCCTGCTTGTAGCGGTCGAGCGACAGATCGGCAGCTTTCTGTGCCGCCTCGGTCACCTTATGCAGACTCTGCTCATAGGCCACCGCATTGGTGTAGCTTATCAGAGCGTCGTCCACCTCCTGCACAGCCGTCAGCAGCGTCAGATTGTAGGCGTCGATCGATGCGAGCATCTGTTCCTTGACCGACGCCACGGCCGCCCGGCGTGCGAAGCCATCGAATATGGTCCACGACAGCTGCGGAGCTATCGTATAGGTCATACTGCGGCGCGTCATCAGGTCATCGAGCCGATGAGCCGATGTCCCGATCGATCCAGCGAGCGACAATACCGGCATAAAATCCTTCTTCGCCACCCCCACGGCCGCTGCGCTCACCGCAAGCTGCTCTTCGGCGGCCACCACGTCAGGACGCCTCCGTAGCAGATCGGAAGGCACGGTCGCCGGCACGAGCATATCGACCTCAGGCAATGCGGCCGGGGCGCTCAGCCTCCCGGCCATCTCGGCGGGCATCGAGCCGGTAAGCAGCGCCAGAGCGTTGACCGTCACCGCCACCGACGTGCGCAGCGACGACAATGAGGCCAGCGTGGAATAATACACCGTCCGCGCCTGGCTGACATCGAGCATGGAAGCAAGTCCGGTATCAAACCTCGCCTCGGTGATCTTCATCACCTTGCGCTGCTCCTCGACATGATCGAGCGTCACTTCGAGTTGGCGCTGAAGAGTGCGCAGTTTTATGTAGGAAGCGGC
Organism: Paramuribaculum intestinale; assembly: GCF_003024925.1. Taxonomy (GTDB): domain Bacteria; phylum Bacteroidota; class Bacteroidia; order Bacteroidales; family Muribaculaceae; genus Paramuribaculum; species Paramuribaculum intestinale. The sequence goes on along the minus strand of NZ_PUED01000027.1, from coordinate 8,581 downwards.
TATCTGGGCGCACACGCTTATGCTGACAGAGGCATAATCGGCACGCGACGCACGGTATGACGCCTGCTGCATCTCCACATCCTTGCGTACCTTGCCGAACACGTCAATCTCCCACTGCATGTCGACTCCGGCCGAAAAATAGTCGACCGTGACAGCATCGCCTTCCCTGACATTCTCGTCGCCCGACTGCCGGATCTTATTCCATCCGCCGGAGACCGACAGCGACGGCCAGAAGGCAGAGCGTGCCTTGGCCACCGACTGGCGCGCTATGGCTATGCGGCGCCCGGCCTTAAGCAGATTGAAGTTGGCCCGCTCACCCTCCGCTATCAGGGAGTCGAGAAGCGGATCGCCAAATAGGCGCCACCACTGATCGTCGGTTGGAAATTCCTGCGTCGTTTCCGGCTCGTAGAGCCATCGCTCGGGCAGACTGTCGGCGAGCGTCGACAGATCGTCGCGTCCGTATGCGGCCATGCTCGTCAGCATCATCACAGCCATCAGCCAGATATGAAAAGGGTGTCTGTTCATTTCCATCATAGTTGAAACATCAGAATTATAACCCCCGCGCCACCCCGACGGTTCGCTCGCACTCCGCCACTCCGCCATCCTCTCCCTCCCGCTGTATGCTTTGACACCTGACCTGTTCGCTTTTTTAGACATTCTCTTAGGCGAGGGGTGCTGATATGTGACGATTTTTGTGTAATTTTGCGCCCGAATATCAAAGAGAATTTATGCAAAACATCAGAAACATAGCTATCATAGCCCACGTAGACCATGGCAAGACCACCCTCGTGGACAAGATGCTACTCGCCGGACACCTTTTCCGCGACAATCAATCCACCGGCGAGCTCATACTCGACAACAACGACCTCGAACGCGAAAGAGGCATAACGATACTCTCCAAAAACGTCTCCATCACCTACAAAGACACCAAGATCAACATCATCGACACGCCCGGACACGCCGACTTCGGAGGCGAAGTGGAGCGTGTGCTCAACATGGCCGACGGATGTCTGCTTCTCGTCGACGCCTTCGAAGGCCCGATGCCGCAGACTCGCTTCGTGCTCCAGAAAGCCATACAGCTCGGCCTGAAGCCGGTGGTGGTGATCAACAAGGTCGACAAGCCCAACTGCCGTCCCGACGAGGTGCAGGAAATGGTGTTCGATCTGATGTGCAACCTCGACGCCACCGAGGAACAGCTCGACTTCCCGACCGTCTACGGATCGGCCAAGCAGGGATGGATGAGCGACGACTGGCAGAATCCCACCGACAACATCACCCCGGTGCTCGACGCCATAATAAAATACATACCCGCGCCCACCACCATAGAGGGCCCGGCTCAGATGCTCGTCACATCGCTCGACTTCTCGAGCTATGTGGGACGAATAGCCATCGGACGCGTGCACCGCGGCGAGTTCCGCGAAGGTATGCCCATCGCCCTCTGCAAGAAGGACGGATCCGTCATCAAGCAGCGCATCAAGGAGCTGCACGTGTTTGAAGGCATGGGACGCAAGAAGGTGCAGAGCGTCAAGAGCGGCGACATATGTGCTCTCGTAGGCATCGAAGGGTTTGAGATAGGCGACACCGTAGCCGACGCCGAGACACCCGAAGCGCTACCCCGCATAGCCATTGACGAACCTACCATGTCGATGACATTCACCATCAACGACAGCCCCTTCTTCGGCCGCGACGGAAAGTTTGTCACATCGCGCCATATCGCCGACCGACTGACCAAGGAACTCGACCGCAACCTTGCGCTCCGTGTCAAGAAGGCCGACCATGAGGACGTATGGACCGTCTTCGGCCGCGGCGTGCTCCACCTGTCGGTGCTCATCGAAACGATGCGCCGCGAAGGCTACGAACTGCAGGTAGGCCAGCCGCAGGTTATCGTCAAGGAGATCGACGGACGCAAATGCGAGCCGGTGGAGCTGCTCACCATCAATGTGCCCGAAGAATACTCGTCAAAGATGATCGACATGGTCACCCGACGCAAGGGCGAACTTGTGTCGATGGCCACACAGAACGACCGCATACATCTCGAATTCCATATCCCCTCGCGAGGCATCATCGGCCTGCGCAACAACGTGCTGACCGCATCGGCCGGAGAAGCCATCATGGCTCACCGTTTCCACGAATACCAGCCATGGAAGGGCGACATAGAGCGCCGCACCAACGGATCGCTCATAGCCATGGAAGCCGGAACAGCCTATGCCTACGCCATCGACAAGCTGCAGGACCGCGGCCGCTTCTTCATATTCCCGCAGGATGAGGTCTATGCCGGACAGGTCGTGGGCGAGAACGCCAAGGACAACGACATAGTGGTCAACGTCACCAAGTCAAAGAAGCTCACCAACATGCGCGCATCGGGCGCCGACGACAAAGCCCGCATCGTGCCCCCCGTGGTGTTCAGCCTTGAAGAGGCGCTCGAATACATCAAGGAGGACGAATATGTGGAGGTGACCCCCAACCATATACGCCTGCGCAAGATACTCCTTGACGAGATCGAGCGCAAACGCGCCGCGTCAAGAGCCAATTCCTGAACCGACACCGAACACCCCGACACGTGAAAATCTCCATGCCCCCCGAAACACCCGCCGAAGTGCAGCAGGCAAAGATGCGCTTCGGCATCATCGGCAACGCCCCAGCGCTGACGGCAGCCATAAGCCGTGCGGTGCAGGTGGCGCCTATCGACCTGTCGGTGCTCGTCACCGGCGAGAGCGGATCGGGCAAGGAATTTTTCCCCAAGATCATCCACGCTTTCAGCGCGCGCAAGCACGCCCGCTACATAGCCGTCAACTGCGGCGCCATACCCGAAGGCACCATCGACTCCGAACTGTTCGGACACGAAAAAGGAGCTTTCACCGGCGCCATCGGCTCGCGCAAAGGCTACTTCGAGGAGGCCGACGGCGGCACGATATTTCTCGACGAGGTGGCCGAGCTTCCGCTCACCACACAGGCCCGTCTGCTGAGAGTGCTCGAAAGCGGCGAATTCATCAAAGTCGGATCGTCGACAGTGCAGAAGACCAACATCCGCGTGGTGGCCGCCACCAATGTCGACATGCTCAAGGCCGTCGAGGAGGGTCGCTTCCGCGAGGATCTGTACTACCGCCTGTCGACAGTCAACATCGCCGTGCCCCCGCTGCGCGACCGAGGCAACGACATAATGCTTCTGGCACGCAAGTTTGCATCAGACTTCGGCGAGCGCTACCGCATGCCGCCGGTGACATTCTCCGACGAGGCCCGCGGACTGATGATGCGCTACCGCTGGCCGGGCAATGTCCGCCAGCTCAAAAACGTCGTGGAACAGACCGCTCTGTTCGATGCCGGACGCGAAGTGACCGCCGACGACATAGAGCAATACCTGCCGGCCGGAGGGCCCGTCTACACCCCGGTGATCGCATCGGCGCCGTCCCACACCTACGACCGCGAGCGGGAGGCGATCTTCAACATGATCTTCCGTATGCAGAAGGAGATCGACGCGCTCCGTGCCGAGATCGAGAAGCGCCCCGCGCCCGCACAGCAGATAGCCACTCCGGCCTCGGAAGTCAGAGAGATGCCGATGTCGCTCGTCCACTACCATCATCCGGCTGCGCACACCAGCACAGTAGAGGATATAACCGCCGACGACATAACCGCTGCCGGCTCCGCCGCGACACCGCAGCCCTCGCTCACGCTTGAGGATACCGAGCGCGAAACCATAAGGCGCTCGCTCGAAAACAACGGAGGCCGACGCAAGGCCACTGCCCGCGAACTCAACATTTCTGAGCGCACACTCTATCGCAAAATCAAGGAATACGGACTGGAGTGATCCCGCCCGCTCACAGCAACACCATGGCTATCTTGGCGCATGCCTCGGCGTCGGCAAGAGCATTGTGGTGATCGTCAAACGGTATGCCCAAAAAACCGGCAAGCGACGGCAGACTGAACGACGCGCACAGCGTGCGCGGTATCGTGCGGCGCGCCCGCTCGAGAGTGCAATAAAAGTCATAATCGGGATAATCGATGCCATAACAGCGACATGCCGCACGCAGACATCGCTCGTCGAACCGCTTGTTATGAGCCACGAGCGGTCTTCCCCCTATGAAATCGCGTAGCTCGGGCCACACAGCCCAGAATCCTGGAGCATCATCCGTATCCGACGGGCCAATACCGTGGATACACTCCGTAAACCGCCGGATATAGTAATCCGGCTCGGGCTTTACCAGTCGATACAACCGGTCGGTGACCACACCGCCCTCTACCTTCACCGCTCCTATGGCGCAGATGCTCGTCGGCTCGGCATTGGCCGTTTCAAAGTCTATGGCTACAAAATCGTTCATCATCCGCCGGCAAGCTCCTGCGCACGGTCGCGCACCTGCTCCATGAGCCATCGCGGAGTGGAAGTGGCGCCGCATACGCCTATCGATAAGGCGCCCTGCAGCCACGACGCTTCCACTGCATCGGGTCCGCTGACGAGATAGGTCCGGCTGTTCACCTCGCGGCATTCTCCGCAAAGCACCCGGCCGTTGGAACTTTTGGCACCGCTTACGAACAACACCACATCGTGGGCGGCCACAAAACGCCGCAGCCCCTCCACACGACCCGCCACCTGACGGCATATCGTGTCGAAATATCTGAAACTTACGCCCTCGTCCTTACGGCGGCTGATCTCGTCGACCATGTGCCGTAGTCCCTCGGGCGACTTTGTGGTCTGCGAATACAACGCTATCGGGCGGCTGAAATCCACCGCTTCAAGTCCCGACTCGTCCTCCGCCACGATAGCCTCGCCGCGCGTCTGGCCTACAAGACCGTTCACCTCGGCATGGCCATTCTTGCCGTAGATCACAATCTGCGGACGGTCGGCATCGGTTTCATAGGCCTGCTTCACCCTGCTCTGCAGCCTAAGCACCACCGGACAGGTAGCATCAACGATCTCGATATCGTTGCGACGCGCCAGTTCGTAGGTGGCGGGAGGCTCTCCGTGGGCGCGAAGCAGCACCTTGACGCCGTGCAGCCCGGCCATATCCTCGTGAGTGATGGTGACCAGCCCGCGACGGCGAAGCCGCTCCACCTCCGCGCTATTGTGGACTATATCGCCCAGGCAATACAGCCGTCCCTCGCGGTCGAGCACCTCCTCTGCCTTGCGGATGGCTGTCACCACCCCGAAGCAGAACCCCGAATCCTGATCAATCTCTACGACCGGCTTCATCGCGTGCGTTCGTTGAAAATCCGGAGCAGCAGAGCGTCCTGCTCATCGAGAGTCATATCCGAATTGTCGAGCATGAAAGCGTCGGCAGCCTTGCGGAGCGGACTCTCGGCGCGCGTTTCGTCGATATGGTCGCGCTCACGCAGATTGGCAAGCACCTCGTCGTAGCCAGCATTCATATTCTTGGCCTTCAGCTCGTCAAACCGACGGCGGGCGCGGGTTTCGGCCGAGGCTGTGACAAACACCTTCATTTCCGCGTCGGGAAACACCGTAGTGCCGATGTCGCGCCCATCCATCACGATCCCCTTCTCGCGTCCCATCTGCTGCTGAAGATCCGTCATGGCATGACGCACAGCGGCCACAGCGGCCACCGGCGACACTGCCTGCGAAACGGTCATGGACCGGATCTCGTTCTCGACATCCTCGCCGTTGAGCATCGTGCGCTGTCCGTCGGGAGTAACCTTGAAATCTATCGCTATACCGGGCAACGCCGCAGTCAGTCGCGCCTCATCGACGCTTCCCCCGGTGTCGGCCATACCGTGACGCAGAGCGTAGAGCGCCACGGCGCGGTACATCGCTCCCGAATCGATATAACGGTAGCCCACCTGCCGGGCCAGCTTCTTGGCCATAGTGCTTTTGCCGGTAGATGAATAGCCGTCGATCGCAATTATTATCTTTTTGTGTTCCATCAGATCTGAGTGGTCAGTATTTATAAGAACCGGCCTATCTCGGCCGAGAAGTTAAGCATGAGAGTGGCTGCGCTCCTATGAGGCATAGCGAAAGCCGCATCGACACCGAAGCCACCGATATTCAGTCCGCCGCCGATCGAAAATCCGCTCAGCAGATTACGCGAATATGTGGCCATATCGGTGCGTGTCTTGTAGTTATATCCGATACCGATATGAAAGCGGCTGTCGGGCACCAGATCGGCCGCAAGCACCAGATGCCGCATCAGGTTCGAGCCGAACGAATCCTTCAGCTCCGGACGTGCGTCGGCCGTTCCGTCGCCATGTTCGTAATAAGGCAGCGACCACTTGGTCAGATTCCATGCCGTGACAGAAAATCTGACAGGTAGTCCGGGGAACGACTGTGTCCATCCGAGGCGCACATCCACCGGCAGACGGTCGTAGCGCTCGTTGAAGCGTTTCACCTGCCCTCCGAGATTGGTCACCACCGCCGACAGCGACAGGTCGCGGTCAGGATCATAATAATTGATGCCGAGATCCACTCCCACAGCCATAGCCGTATATGAATCATACGACGAATACACCCATCGGAGCGTGGCGCCGCCGCGGAGGCGTTCGGTTATGTCGCGCGAATACGTTGCTCCAAGCGATATGTCGAGCGGAGAGAATGTGCCGGATGCCACCCCATCGATGTCGGTGCGCTCCATGCTTCCGTAGCCGAAATATTTCAGAGCCACGCCCCATGCGCTGCGTTCCCCGACGCCATTGCCGAACACGGCCGAAGCGAAATCAGACGAACTCATATAGCGCATGTAGCCGACCGACAGCACCTTATCGTATTCCGGGCCGAGAAAAGCCGGATTCTGGTCGACGGCGGCCACGCCGGCGTCGACTGCGCTCACGTTCACACCTCCGAGGCCGAAGATGCGGCTCGACGAGCTGATGTCTAGAAATGTGTATGCCGGCGATGAGTCACCGCCGCTGCCGTCGGCAACGGCGACAGCCGGGAACAGGGCGACAGCAGCCGCGGTGGTGAGCAGTCGGAACAATCTACGCATAAAAGGTCATACTTGCTTGTCTGTAAGCCGGAAAAGCCGTCTGATGGCCTGCCGTACCTATCCTATGATGCAAAATTAGTCAAAAACCACGTATGCCGGAAATTATCGCGCCACTTAAAAAATCCAAAACAAAATCAATCTTTCCCAAAAACTCATATGCGCCCTTGTATAATCCCGCCAAGTGTCATATTTTTGCATCGCACAGGCATCAGACAGCCTTGTGACCGACTACCAACGACGCCCATTGGGCTACTCCTTAACTCATTGATGTACCGACTCAAAACCATTATCACAACCTTCTTGCTCACGCTGACCTTCTATGCCGGCGCGCAGCAGCGTATGGTCGTCACCTACCGCACGGTCAGCGCCGACAACCGGCCTCTCGACATCGAGGCTTTCCTGTTTGAGTCGGTCGACGAACAGCCGCATTTTCCCGGAGGCGACGGAGCCATGATGAAGTTCATCAACCGTGAGCGCCAGTATCCCGCGCAGGCCTACCGCCAGGGCATAGAGGGTCGTGTGCTGTGCAGCTTTGTGGTGAAACCCGACGGCGCCATCACCGCCCCGGAGGTGGTGCGCGGAGTGGAAGAGAGCCTCAACAAGGAGGCTCTGCGCATCATAGGCCGTATGCCACGATGGGTGGCCGGAAAGATAGGCGACACAAAGGTGCCGGTCTACTGCATCATAGCCATACCGTTCAGGCGCTGACCCCTGACGGCATCATCCCTCATGCGGCTTGGGCATGAAAGCGCACCCCACGTTCCAGGCCAACGCTCCGGTTAGCGCCGCCATGACACCCGTCGACGCCACATCGCCGACAGTCACCACCGGAGCCGAAACGAGTCCGATACCATAGACCACGGCCAGCACCAGAGTCACCACCAGACCGACGCCGCACACCACGGTTTCGATCCATCCGGCCCAGAACCGCTTCCGTTCGGGCAGGCGCGACATCACCTTGCGTGTAAACCACGGTTCGGGAGGAGCCTGCGGCAGGCTACGCTTCAAAAAATCGCCAAATTCCTTGTCTGTCATATATCTCTGTATTCTTATCAGTTTATCAATAAAACACTTCAAGCTATCTTTAGCCTCAACAACCACATCGCGGCCTGACATCATCCACGGCCCATCACACCGGCCATCTTCTCGCGGGCACGTTTCAGATACACCTTGACAGTGCCTTCGGGCATTCCGGTGATACCGGTTATCTCCTTGATGCTGCGATCCTCCAGGTAGAAGAGCAGCACCAGGCTGCGCTCCGCCGGATTAAGTGCCTGCATCGCCGTGGCCACATCCATCGAGGCATCCGAGGCCCGCTGTCCGGCGTCAGACACCGTTGCGGCATAGGACTCCACCTCCAGGCCGGTCAGCTCCCTCCGGCTGCGCAGATGACTGTAATACAGATTACAGGCTATCTTGTAGAGCCATGTACGGAAGCCCGACAGCCCTTTGAACGACCTTACCGACTCATAGGCCTTCAGAAACGTATCCTGCGCGAGATCATCGGCAAGACATGCGTCGCCGCCGGTGAGGTTGTAGAGAAACCGCCGGAGCGGCTCCTCATACTCCTCCACCAGTCGGCCGAAAGCATTACGGCTGTCGGTCGTGGCCCACAGTTCCAGTAGCTTGAATTCCTCAAAGCGTGGTAACAATGT
>NZ_PUED01000269.1 GCF_003024925.1 Paramuribaculum intestinale | reverse complement strand
TTCAGGGTCTTCGTGGGCTCGGGGATTTGTATAAGAGCCACGCCATGTTCTGCTCCGTATCGGCCAAGGAAAGCCGCATGACCGATATTATAGCGAAATATGCCGACAATGTCAGCCGCCTGACCAACTCCACGCCGCTGCCCATAGCCATCGACTACCGCACGCCGTGCACACTCGGCACCGACCGCATCGCGGCCGCCGTAGGAGCCTGGGCGTCATTTGCCGGGAGGCCGTTGCTGGTGGTCGACGCGGGAACGGCGGTCACATACGACGCCGTCACAGCCGACGGACATTTCATCGGCGGAAACATCGCCCCCGGAATGCGTATGAGGCTCGACGCGCTCCATCGATATACGGCACGCCTGCCTCAGGTCGAGGTGCCGCGCAATATCGACTACGACACTTTCCTCGGCTTCGACACGCCATCGGCCATGATACTCGGAGCAGTCTATGGCATCGTAGGGGCGTTGTCCTATTACAGGGCGAATCTGCCCGAAGGCACACACACCGTGCTCACCGGCGGATGGGCCGGAGAAATCAGCAAACTGATCGATTTCGAAGCGACAGTCGACCCCGAGCTCGTCAGTCGCGGACTCAACAGAATAATCACATACAATGAACATAAATAGCAGACTCGTAGCCGCGATCGCAGCGGCTTCAATAGCGTGCGCGACTCTTTGCGCGCAGACTACCAGCCCCTACTCACGATTCGGATTCGGCACCCTCAGCGACAACGCCACATCGGCCCAGCGCCAGATGGGAGGAGTAGGCTATGCCCTCGGATCAGGACGATCCATCAACGTGATGAATCCGGCGTCATATTCGCGTATCGACTCGCTCACATTCCTCTTCGACATGGGTGTGGACTTCACCATATTCAACCGCACGCAGGGCGACACCCGCTTCAGCGACAACGGAGGCGGACTCGAATATGTCACCATGCAGTTTCCCATAAGCAAGCGCATTGGAGCAAGCTTCGGACTCCTTCCCTTCTCATCGGTGGGATATGCGTTCGGCTCAGAAATCAACAATGGATCCTACACCCAGCAGGGATCGGGAGGCATCAACCAGCTCTACGTCGGGGCCGCCTACAATATCGTCAACGGACTCTCGGCCGGCTTCAACTTCTCCTACCTCTTCGGCACCAACAACAACGAGGTCTATATCAACCCCGACGGAGGATACTCTGCCCTGTTCCGTCAGGAACTGCAGGTGCGCGACTTCCGCGTGCAGTTCGGACTGCAATATGAGCAGAAGATCGCAGCCGACCGATATATCGGAGTCGGTCTGGTGTTCGCGCCCGGCAAGGATCTCCTCGGCAGCGGCAGGGTGATCAAATACGATGTGTCGAGCAACGAAAAGCCCGACACGCTTCAGGATATTAGCCTGCGCCGCAATTTCTCCCTCCCGACCACATGGGGCGTCGGCATAAACTATCGCCACTCAGGCAAGTTGCTCGTGGAGGCCGACTTCACTTATCAGCCCTGGACCAAGGCCAGGTTCGCCGAGATGTCCGACTTCCCCACCACCGTCTATGCCGACCGATGGAAAGTGGCTCTCGGAACACAGTTCCGTCCGCGTGAACGCGGATCCTACTTCCAGGCCATGACCTATCGCCTCGGAGCGTTCTACAACCGCGACTATATCACCATCGGCGGCAACCATGTCCACGACTACGGACTCGCCTGCGGCTTCGGATTCCCCACCTACTCCACCAAGAGCATCATCAACCTCGGCTTTGAATACCGCCGGCGTCAGGCTCATCCGGTGGCTATGGTCAAGGAAAACTATTTCAGCATCACTCTCGGCATCAACTTCAACGAGATGTGGTTCCACAAGCGCAAGATCGACTGATGCCGAGGGCGTCGATGAGGATATTGCCGTTTGTGGCCGGAGCGGCCGTAGCTGTCTGCTCATGGCCCATGACCGCTTGCGGAGGCGACGACCACCGTGAGTACACGGCCAACGTCGACCCCGAACAGGTGGCCACCATGACCACCACCGACGTCAGCACCCTGATATCCGACTCCGGCATCACGCGCTATCGCGTAGTCACGCCTCTGTGGCTCGTTTACGACGAGGCTCGGGAGAGCCGCTGGCGCTTCCCCTCAGGGCTGCACCTGGAGCGGTTCGACGATTTCTTCAACCGCGAGGCCACCGTCGACTGCGACTCGGCCACATATTTCAAGGTCAAACAGCTCTGGCGGCTCGACGGGCATGTGAGAGTCACCAACATGGCCTCCGACCGGTTCCTCACCTCGCAGCTTTTCTGGGATCAGCGGCGCGGCAAGGTCTATTCCGATTCGTTTATACGCATTGAGCGCTCCGACCGGATAATGGAAGGTTATGGATTCGAGTCCAACAATTCGATGACCGACTTCCGGGTGCGCAATGTGTCGGCGATCCTCCCCCTGCCA
>NZ_PUED01000268.1 GCF_003024925.1 Paramuribaculum intestinale | reverse complement strand
GTGTCAACGGTGGGTGAAAAGGACTTCAATAAAGGTATGATTTCATCGCCGGAAGAACTTGTAAACGGAAAAATAGCGGGGGTGCAGATTGTGAATGGCGGTGGTTCTCCGACATCCGGTTCTACGATTCGCGTTCGTGGAGGCGCATCGCTCAATGCCTCTAACGATCCCCTTATAGTCCTTGATGGTGTACCGATGGAAGTTGGTGGTTCAGTCACCGGCAGCGGAAACTTCCTAAGCCTTATAAACCCTAATGACATAGAGAGTATGACCATATTGAAGGATGCTTCCTCTACCGCAATTTATGGTTCTCGCGCATCAAATGGTGTAATCATCATAACCACTAAGAAAGGTAAAGGCGATGGCATAAAGGTTTCGTATCAGACTACAAACTCACTTTCTACAAAAACCAAAACTTCAGACATGCTTTCTACCGATGAATTTATCGGTATAGTGAATGAGATGGGAACTGACCGTCAGAAGTCTTTACTCGGCAATAGTCGTACTAACTGGAATGATTATATCTATCAGACAGCATTTGGAACTGATAACAACCTCAGCGTATCTGGAAGGGCCGCACATTGGCTTCCATTCCGCGTGTCAGCTGGTGCGTATTATCAAGACGGTATTCTCAAAACTGACAATGCTAAACGTTTCACCGGAAACCTCAATCTTACTCCTTCGTTCTTCCGTGATGAACTCCGTTTCCAATTCAGCCTTAAAGGGACTTATTCAAAAAATCGTTTTGCCGATACCGGAGCTATCTGGGGTGGCGCGACTTTGAACCCGACCATACCTGTTTATTCTGGGAATGATGCGTTTGGAGGATATAATGAGGCTATTGACCAAAATGGCATTCCTGTAACCGGAGCACTTGCCAATGCGCTGGGGCGTCTTGAACAATACAACTCGACATCCGACGTGTACAGAGTAATCGGAAACATTGATGTGGATTGGAATATCCGCTGGGTAAAAGGCCTCAGGCTTCATGCTACAGGTGGTTATGACTGGTCAAAGGGAGAGGGCAAGATTGTGGTGCCGAAAGAAGCTATCTCGTACTATACAACCGGAGGTCGTGACTATAAGTATGGTCCACAGAAGAACTATAATAGACTCTTGACTGTCTATGCAAATTATAACCGAGATTTCGATGCGATTAATTCAAATATTGACGCAACTTTCGGTTACGATTATCAGTATTGGAAATATACCACACCTTTTTATGCAGTACTGAATGCCGACGGTGTGCAACAGTCAACATCTGCTGCCACAGATCAGAGACATTCTTTGATTTCTTACTACGGTCGTTTGAACTATACCTTTATGAACCGCTATCTCTTGACTGCAACAGTCCGCCGTGACGGTTCTTCCCGATTCTCGAAAGACAATCGTTGGGGTACGTTCCCGTCCGTAGCTCTTGCTTGGCGTATTTCTCAAGAAAATTTCTTTGAGCCTTTGCGTGGTTGGGTAAATGACCTCAAACTTCGTGCATCATACGGTGTGACGGGTCAACAGGATGGTATCACCAACTATGGATATATCCCCGTTTATACCCCCGGTCTTGACGGAGCGCAGTACCTTTTCGGAGGGAATCCAGTCTATACTTATCGTCCCGAAGCATATAACCCTGATTTGAAATGGGAGACAACAAAATCATGGAACTATGGTATTGACTTGGCTTTGCTGGAAAACCGGTTCACATTCTCCGCAGATTTCTACACTCGTAAGACAGAAAACCTGCTTGCAACTGTTCCAGTCCCGGCAGGTACGAATTTTGACAAGCTGATGCTTGAAAATGTAGGTAATGTAGATTCAAAAGGTCTTGAACTTGCACTTACGGCACATTTAATTGACAATAAGGATTGGTCTTGGAATGTGACTGCAAATGCTGCATGGCAACGTGTCAGAATCAAAAACTTAACACTTACACCAGGAGCACCAAGTCCCGATACCGAGGTCGGTCCTTGGATTGATGCTTACCAGATGCAGGTATTCTCCACGGATTATGCGCCTTATTCGTTCTATCTTTATAAGCAGCTTTATGATCAAGAGACCGGACGGCCAATTGAGGGTTTGTATGCAGACCTTGATGGAGACGGACAGATAACAAACAATGACCGATATCATTGTCATTCTCCTGCCCCCGATTGGATTCTCGGTTTGTCAACGAGCCTGCGTTATAAGAAATGGACTCTTTCCACTTCCCTACGTGCTAATATAGGAGGATATATATTCAATGGCATGGCCATGAATACCGGTGCTTGGGAGACCATGAGCTATAATGACTATCAGCTGAACAACCTAAACCGGAGTTTCCTTGACACCAGATTCCAGCGCCGACAGTTCCTAAGCGATTACTATCTTGAAAACGCATCATTCCTCAAAATGGATAACCTTCAGTTGATGTATGATTTCGGACAAGTTTATAAG
>NZ_PUED01000267.1 GCF_003024925.1 Paramuribaculum intestinale | reverse complement strand
ACTCTATATTAGCGTATTACAAAAATATTACAGATTTTAGAGAGTCTTTGAATTGCTTAAAATAGCGGAATTTTGCCTGTAAATTTGCCTGTAAAATCATTTTGAGTTACCTTTGCATCTGGATTCGGGGCAAACCTTGCCTTTGTTACAGGCAAAATTGCCTCTAATCGTATTTATAACTCTAATATTCTCTCCAATGGTGACATTCAGATTTGAACTCAACGGACGACCGACCAAGAACAAGACATATGTGGTGTATCTTCGTGTGACTGTCGGCGGCAAAAGAAAACTTATCAAGACGATGGTCGAGATTACCCGACCTTCTGATTTTAATGCTAAATGTAAAAGCGAGAATTGGATACGTGGCGGTGTCCGCGACGCAAAGGTTCTCAATGCACAACTGGCCGATATTCTCGCCAAGGCGAAGGAAACATATAAAGAACTCGACAAGGAGGGTGAGGTAACGACCGTCGCTCTTGCCAAGGAGATGAACACCGAGGCTGTTTCACCTTCGTTTCTAGCTTTTGCGCGTGAGCGGGCTCAGATGATATATGATAACGGCGGGTGGCGCAACTGGCGTAAGTATTGTGGGCTTATCAATAAGATGGATGCCTTCCGAAAGAAACGTCGTATGGCTGACATTACTGTTGCCGACATGACGGTTGAGCTATTGACTCGCTTTGACAACTTTCTCCACAAGTGGGAAAATGAGCGTGAGCCGGGGAAACTGTTGCACCCGAACACTATCGAGGTGCAGTTCAATATACTCCGCACACTGGTTCATCGCGCTATTGAGGTCGGTATAATGGAGGCATCGAAAGATCCATTTCTTGTTTTTAAGTACAAAGGAGTTAAAACAACGAAAGAAAAACTGAGCGACACCGAGATGGAGCGTATCATCGCGCTCGAATTGGAAGAAGGCTCCCTGATTTGGCACTGTAAGAATTATTTCTTGTTCAGCTATTATTGCGCAGGAATCCGTGCTGCCGATTTGATTCAACTCCGGTGGCGTAACGTAACGGAGAATGGCAGACTGCACTACCAAATGGGCAAGAACCATAAAGACCGAGACCTCTTGCTTGTCGATCAGGCTTTGGATATACTTCGGTATTATCATAATGATGATGTCAAACAGGATGATTATATCTTCCCTTTGCTTGACAATGATGCACCGTTTGCAAAATTTGTCACCCAGGCAGATAAGGACAGAATGAAGCCGGAACTGCGTCATCAACTCTATCAGCAAATATCGGCCAAAAATGCCCTTATCAATAAATATCTGAAGAAGATTGCAGAAAAGGCGGAGATTACCACCAATCTTACTATGCATATCAGTCGGCACGCCTTCGCGCACATCGCGCAAGAGGCCGGGGCAGAAAGTTCCGCTATCAAGAATATTCTTGGCCATAGCAACCTCGCTACAACCGAGCGATATATGGGTAGCTTCGACACATCCAAGACGGACAACACGCTGCGAACTCTTTTCAAAAAGAAACCCACACCAAAACCACAAGCCGAGGACATCCTCAATGGACTATCAAAAGAGGAGCAAGCCATCGCACTGCTGAAAGGTATGTCTCCAGAACAAATCATGGCTGTTATCAGCGCAATCAATAAATAAATTATGAAAGTCATATCTAAACAGGAATATACCGAATTAATGGAGTTCATTGAACCTCATTTAAAGGATCTTTGGAACCATAAAAATAAAGAAAGGATTAATCAAGAGAAAGAACCCTTAAATATCTTTCAATTTGGGTTTTCAATAGTAGATATTTATAATTATAAAATTGATGCTGACACTCAATTTTATATGATTTTTAATAGTACATTTCTACGAGTAATCTATCAAGGTATTCAAAACGCATTACAAGAATATCCTGATAATTTTGGGACAGGAAACGCCTCAGATGTAATTGAGGCCCTCTATAATGTTAGTGGATATAAACGTTTTGGTTCAATTGAAGACTATATTCAGTTTCTGACAGATCATTTATGTTGTTATATAGTGTACCGTGAGAATGGAATTTTTAGTGACAACATATTGCGAGTTGATCTTCTACGCCAAATACTTCCGAGTAAAGACAATGATGCAAAGAATGATTTTGTTGGAGGACTTCTTCATACTTTAAAACATTTCTCAATAGACAATCAAAACCTATCAACAGGTATCTATGTACATAATATATTTGATATCCATCACCTTATGTACCTTATTGCAATGTCATTTAGACTTCGCACGGGAGAAGGTTGTAAATATAAAGCAGTACAAGAGTTATCAGATGGAAAAATGCTCGCATTTTTCTATTATTACTGTCCGCTAAACTTTTTTTGAGCGATTGAAAAATTAGGGCTGACACCTATTGCAGGAGTCAGCCCTAAATGGTTATTTTGGTGTCGCCAAACAATCCATGAATAACCATGAGTAAAAGTAG
>NZ_PUED01000266.1 GCF_003024925.1 Paramuribaculum intestinale | reverse complement strand
CTCGGTCAAAAGTGTCTGATAGAGATTGATTCTATGCATATGAACAATGTTTTTCTCCTTCAACACTTTGGCTGAGGGTTTGTTATGCCCTATAACATTTTTTCAATTCTAATTTTAAACAGTTTCTTAGATTTGTGTTTTGTGCGTCGGTGACTGTCGGCCGATCAGCTTTTGCGGCCGCAAAGTAAGCTTATGTGGCTGTGGGTACATAGTGTTTTTGATGGGAAATTACGATAGCGGCTATCGGTAGGATCTGTGGCCGACGGTCGACGGAGGGGATGCCGGTGTGACAGCGGAGGGATGGCAAGGTGTGCTGTGGGCCGGACTGTGCTGTGGCCATAAATATAAAAGAGGACGCCGCTGCCGCGGAATCCTCTCCTATGAGTTTCAATAAGGTAGAATTTCTAAGGTAAAAAAGATTGTTTTAGTTTTGTAACGCAAAGGTATGCCTTAATTCTGTCACCGACGAATAAAAAAATATGTTGTGTAACATCATTGTAGCGCATAAAAATTGTGGCATATGTTACAAAATGTTGACATTCAACAGGTAGTAAATTTTCTATAAAAACGCTCCGATTGTTAATGTTACTTAATTTTGTGAATTTCGAAGCTGTTTCCGTCAAAAACTCCGTAGGTCATGAGCCGGAATCCTTCGCCGAGTATCACGAGGCGGCATCCCGGAGCGATGTCAGTGTCAACTACCACGTGGCGGTGGCCGAAAACGAAGTATTCGGTGTCGGGATGCATGGCGAGGTAGTTTTTTGCGAATGTGATCAGCTGGTCGTTGTCGCTGAGCCGGTCGGATGCCTCTTTGCCGTTGCGCCGTGAGTGGGACGACCATCGGTGGGCGAATCCGACGGTCCATCGCGGGTGTATGGCTGCAAAGAGCCGTTGTGCAGTGGGGTTGCGGAATATGCGCTGCATCCGGCGGTAGGAGGGGCGCGGCTCTCCGCTAAGGTCGCCGTGCTCGAGATAGAATGTGTGGCCGAGTATCCGGGTGTGGAGCGGGCCGTCGATCACTTTCACTCCGATCTCCCGGGGCAGGTAGTCAAAGATCCATATGTCATGGTTGCCTTTAAGCCAGTAGACCGGCGTCCCGGCGTCGGTGAGCGATGCAATGGCCGCGAAGAAGCGCACGAATCCGCGTGGCACCACGGTGCGGTATTCATACCAGTAGTCGATGGCGTCGCCGAGGATGTAGAGCGCGGAGGCTTTGCCGGCAAGCGATCTGATCCATTCGGCAATGGCGAGTTCGTGGGCGCGGTTGTCGGCGATCCACTGCGCTCCCAGATGCAGGTCGGATATGAAGTAGGCTTTTTCCTGATCCATGTCGTGCGCGGGGTGATGGTGCGTATTACATGAAGCCGAGGTCGAGTTTGGCTTCGTCGCTCATCATGTCCTTGTCCCATACGGGTTCGAACACGAGGCGTATATCCACGCTTTTGATCCCCTCGATGCTTTCGAGCTTTATGCGTGCGTCGTCGATGATGAAGTCGGCGGCGGGGCAGTTGGGCGCTGTCAGTGTCATGTCGATTTTCAGATTGGCGTCATCGTCTATATCGATTCCATAGACGAGTCCGAGGCTGTAGATGTCGACCGGTATCTCTGGGTCGAAGACAGTCTTGAGCATTGCTACTACCTTTTCTTCAAGCTGTAGCTTCTCTTGTGGTGTCAGCATAGTTGTTATCTCTGTTGAAGTATTGTAGGGTTGCTTTTCTCACGCTTTTGCGGAGCAATATAAGCGAGAGCATGGTTGGGAATGCCATGAGGGCGTAGAACAGGTCGCACATGGCTACTGCGGCGCTCAGCGGTACGGCTGCGAACAGTATCAGCGACAGGGTGAACGCGAGTGTGTACCATCGGCTGCTCCGTTCGCCGAACAGGTAGGCGGCGCAACGGCTGCCGTAGAATGAATAGGTGAACATGGAGCTGAGGGCGAAGCAGGTGACTATGGCTGTGAGCAGATATTCGCCGAAGGGTATGGCTCGGCCGAATGCATCGATGGCGAGCGACAGTCCTTGCGGTCCGCTCTGGCTGAAGTCGCCGGCAAGCAGCAGAGCCACGGCTGTAAGTGTGCATACGAAGCCTGAGTCTATGGCCGGGCCGAGCATGGCGATGAGTCCTTCTCTGACGGGCTCCTTGTTGGCCGACGTGGCGTGCATGATGGAGGCGGTGCCTACTCCGGCGTCGTTGACGAGGGCTGCGCGGCGTGCTCCGATGATGGCCACTCCGGCCAGTGCTCCCCATCCGGCGCGGAGGCTGAATGCCTCGCTGAAAATAGAGGCGAACACTCCGGGTACAGCCTCGATGTTGGCGGCCACGATGTAGGCCACCATGATGAAGTAGGTCGTGACCATGAACGGTACGAGCACTGTGGCTACGGATGCGATGCGCTTGATGCCTCCGATCACCACGCTTCCTACGATGAGGGCCATCAGTATGC
>NZ_PUED01000265.1 GCF_003024925.1 Paramuribaculum intestinale | reverse complement strand
TGATATGACACTCTGTAACTGAAGCAGAAATGTGATTTAGCTAACGCTAAAATCCTTTTCTTTATAATGTTCAAAGAACTCAGAGTTCTATACGATATTAGGATTACATTCAAGACCAACTGCATAATTGGTAGACTTCCATGTGATAAAGCCCATTTTTTCATGCCAATCAATCAATTCTATTGACCATTGATAATCAGCCTTGTTTGCATTGTAGTTTGTAGAAAGACGTTCTTTACTCTCAATGACAGCAAAAGCGAACGCACTGGATTCGCAGTATGAATGAACCCAACTATTATCAGAGAATGCACGAGGCATCACATCCTCAACATATAGATATTTGCCTAATGCTGATATATTGGTTAAAATGAATCCGAGTTCCGCATTCAAAGAAAGCAATTTCCAGTCCCATTTGCGGTCTGGATAAGTACAAATCGACTCTGGATGCAGAAATAAGTATTTTTCCGTTTGCGAATACATAACAAACGGAATGGTATCAATATATTGAAGGACGAACTCGTCGTCCAATTGAGGTATCAATGTTTCCCAGTCCCAATCTATAGTATCATTGTGGAGTTCTGGAATAACAATAATTCTCTTGACAAAATCTATACTACGATTTGCAGATAGAGATTCAAAGTCCCATGGATACTCTGTGGCATTCTCAACAATAAAATTATTATCAAGCCTTTCCGAGATGATAATCCAGTCTAATGATTCCTCGTATTGTTTAAGGTTTGGCTTTAACGATTCTGTCGGACATACCGAGGAAATTTTTGACCATTGGGCTCCATTGGCAACTTTTGCAATGCTGTCAAACAGTTTCTTGTCGTTCCAATCTAAATACTCACTTTCAAGGAAATCATCCAATGACCATACATCCATATAAGGACACAGAGACTGGTAAGTCAATCTCATACGACTTTCTCTAACCAGATGTAGGTATTCTCCTATATGAATTTTGTCACGAATGTACTGAGCATTACAGTTGTTGAACAACAAGTCGTTAGCTTTCAACGAGACTTCATCTTGATAGAAAACTATCGGGTACTTTTGACCATTATATTCATATAATCTGAAATCAACATAAACCTCACCCATTCTTGCATCAGTTGATGCTTCAGCTCTGAAAACCGAAGTACTATCATCTGATTGCAATAACAGACGCGCCACAAGTTCCTCTGGAGTGCCATACAACTCTTCTTCAATTGTATTGTTATTGAAATCTTCATAAGGCAACAATTTGCTTCCTTGAATTTTCGATACGATACCAAGAGAGTCTCTGAAAGGGAAATACAGGAATTCCTTTTCTGTCTTTTGAGCCAAGTCAAAGCATTCGTTCAATAGCTGTGCCCCCGTATAGAATTCGTATTTAATACCTTTCTTAAGAGCCAATTCTCCTAATGGTGTAACAGAAACCTTATGATCGACATTACTAATCAATGCGAACTTTGTCAGTTCAGATAGGATTCCACCAAAGATAGATACCTCTCCGACATCTTTGTATCTTTTTGGAGTCACTTCAAAATCATCCTGAACGTTAAATCCAAGAATACCAGCTAACGTGTTCTCATAGATAGAACCACCGTTATATTTTATGGTCATCAGTAGAACCTTATCCAACTTGGTCAGTTCAACTGCTTTATAGTAGGTAATATAACATGCCGTCTTGTTCAATCTCCACAAACGGAAATTAGAATCGGTGGAACGTGAAGCATAAACGAGCTTACCTTTATTGATAATTTCTTTATAGTCCATATTCCTCAGCTGTTAAAATTTTACCATTTTCATGATTGAATACTGTATTGTACACATTATCATAAATTGCCTTTGTTCTAAAGAGTTGGCTGTCACCAACGATTATCAGCAAACGTTTTGCACGTGACAAAGCAACATTCAATCGGTTTGGAGATTGAGCAAAGCCAAGATCTTCCTGCTTTGTATAACTATCTTCTCCATATTTCGTATAATTCGGCTTTTGCCCTTTCTCTGTTTGGAGGCAGTGGCTTCTTACCATTGATACGATGATAATATTGCGTTCCATTCCCTGGAATCTATCTACAGTACTAACTCTTATAGGCATCTCGTCAGGGTTGAATTCTCTTGCCATTTCCATGAGCAGTCGCAATTGCTTACCATAGAATGAAATCAAGCCAATCTGCTTGTCTTCAACACTGCTCCAGCTATTATTATACTCATGGAATGAATCCGAGTCGTTCAACTCACGAAGCAATTTGCGAATAATCTCAACCTCTCCATAATTTACTCTTGACGTACCATCAAGCATTTCTGGAGAAGAAGAATCAATCCACAACACATGAACATCGGGATCAATAGGACCTGCTGTGATACCATGGAATCGTGATGCTAGGTTATTGATATAGTCAGGGTCATTGATTCCCAAATCCTTTGGATACACCAAACCGCACTCCAAACCACCTTCGTCCTTATAGAATTGTTTTATTACTTCATTGATAGCAGGATGCATTCTGA
>NZ_PUED01000264.1 GCF_003024925.1 Paramuribaculum intestinale | reverse complement strand
ACAATATATGCAGCCGTGGATTGTCTTAACAGATTCAGTTGGTTAAAAAAAATACTGGAAACTGTAAAATATAGTATTATGAATAAATACAAATACCTATTATTTATCTTATGACAGATCAGACCTAAAAAACAAAAGCACACCGTATAAAAAAAGAAATAAAGACCCTGCGGACAAAGCCTCAATTCATGCCACAATTCTACGATATAAGCAAACAGATATTCTCTTTTAGTTAGATATAGCGCAACATCTCCCGATCTAAATAATGACATGTATGTGTTATAATCTGTCCCCGTCTCATATTGACCGCCACAAACAATAATCCATGGCATAACAAATGACAAAAAACATAACATATATATTACGATGCTACCCTTTTGCAGGGATGCCCATTTACCAGGATATTGCATCGTAAAAAAAAGCGAGTATATAAGTAATAAACAATATATCATCTACTTTTGAAGTGTTTTATTACCACATACTTGTAAATAAATAGACTTAATGCCATAATAACAGCAGAGAACAGACAAGCCCATGAAGCAGATATCGCACCCTTTTGATTGAAGTATTCAATCAAAACAAATGTAAGCAGAATTGCGCAACAATTTCCAATAAACCGTGATATGAAAATCGACCAGTTATTCCCTTTGGATGTTAATTCTTGAGTAAGAATAAAAATAACAGCATTAAAAATACAAGACAGGCAAGTAACTGAAATCACTTGTGATAGACCATCGTAACTTGGGCCATACAACGACTGAATAAAACCGGAACAAAGTATTATTATGATCATAGGGACCGCGACTGAAACTGATGTTATTATTATTAATCGATTTAATATTCTATAATGTGAAGTTTCATCTGATTGTGAAGACGAAAGATGAGATAAAGCTACAGACCTTAATGCTGTAGGAATAAACATTATTGTGCTTCCCCATATAGCCGCTGCCGTATATAATCCCAGTTGACTGTAATCAGTCATTTTCGCTATTATCAACATGAGCAACCAGTTCATAACACCATAAATTGCCTCATGTAATACAACTGGAATAGAAAACAACAGCATCTTCTTGGCTACTTTCTGCACCTCGTTTGTATCAAATTTTAATAGTGACGCCCTACGATGGATTACAATCAGACAAAAAACGGTTACAATAAAATAACATACTGCCAACCCCCAAACCGCTCCATTCAGACCTAATATACAATACAATAAAACACAGCCAATCAGCATCATGAATCCATAAATAATCTTTATTAAGGTTATCTGTTTGAATTCCTTTAGACCCGATAACAATCCAGTTCCAGTTGTATATGAGCCACAAAAAATCAATGCTAAAGACGTGATTTTCAGAGGCATCAAAAATGATCTGGAGCCAAGAAACGACGCTATCTGACTTGAAAATATAAAAAGAGGTATCGCTAAAAACAAACTGAATAAGGTCGAAATCAACAAAGCAGCTATCATTTTTGAAGATAAATCTTTTTCGACATCTGCGTCTGCAATAAAACGAGTGCCTGTAATACCCATTCCAAATGTCGCTACGATACACATATATATTAGCATCTGCTTTACCATACCGAACTCACCGTAGACAGTGTCACCCATACAACGGGCCAGTATCACTCCTGAGATAAGCGACAAGCCATATCCCAATACAGATCCAAGTATTGACCACACAGAATCAGAAATGAGCTTATCACCCTTTAACTTATTGTATATTGAGTTCAAATTCATTTCAGTTAGTCAATCGCAATTATCCGATACGATAAGATGAGACGGCCCGATCACGATTTTATTATAATCACCATACATTTTTGACAAATAATTGTCATAACTATTGGGAATTGGCAAGTCCACATTCTCGAACCTGACACGTCTAAGAGGAAAAATATCTTTATAACTTCGAGCCTTTGTAAAAGTCACACCCAAAGTATGACGCAATCTATCCTTGTTACCAATTCGATCCAACAATCGAATCAATGAGAACAATACATCATTCCATTTATGCAACATCATGGCAGGCTTTACTAGAAACTTACACCTACTAGCAGACCAGTTCAAAATATGAAATTCCAAAGTTCTTAATCGACCGCATATATAGTGTAGTTTTTCAGAGTTCGATTCTTCAAGCTTAAATATATCAACAAACACACCCTTATGAGTATAATATTTAGCTAGTGGTAATGACTCATCAAAAGCGATTTTAGGATTCCTTAACTTGCCAAAATCATATATAAAATACGGATCATTAGAGTTTGTTTGCAAACAATAATCACCTTCTGTATGTGAAAGAACACGTAAAAGCTTCTCATAATCTGGTCTGAGCATCTCTATATCAACATCATCATCCCAAGGGATAAATCCACCATGCCTTACCGCTCCAAGGCATGTTCCAGAAGAAAGCCAGTATGAAATATTATTTTCAGAACAAACCTTGTCTATATATTTAAGAATTTCCAACATCCCCAGCTGAAGGCACCTCAACCTAGACCCATCTGGGTTATACTTTTCTCTAT
>NZ_PUED01000263.1 GCF_003024925.1 Paramuribaculum intestinale | reverse complement strand
TTCTCTTTTGGTGTGTCATATCATCTTTATTCTTTATTTGTTCGTGCTCATTTTTTTATTTATGATCATTCGTATGTATAATATTATTGAACATACAATATCGCTCAAAAACTACTTATGCCAACTCCCGTATAGGCTGTTTCCTGGGTGTATTGTGC
This sequence comes from Paramuribaculum intestinale, assembly GCF_003024925.1. Taxonomy (GTDB): domain Bacteria; phylum Bacteroidota; class Bacteroidia; order Bacteroidales; family Muribaculaceae; genus Paramuribaculum; species Paramuribaculum intestinale. The sequence goes on along the minus strand of NZ_PUED01000263.1, from coordinate 2,364 downwards.
TTGACCGGACTGGAGTCAATTTAAATGATGTTCCGGTGGGTAATTTATCTGGTCAGCCGGGGTGCAAATTCGCTGAGTTTTTCCACATAGACTGCCGTTCCCACTTTTCCATTGGTGTCCGCAGTCGGAACAGGTAAGTATCCCGCTCTTGGTTCGGTAGGCAAAATGCTCGATGCAGTTTGCATATGCCCATTCTTCCTGCCTGGCGGTAAGAGGGCGGAGGGTGGCTGAGAGTTGTGCCACTTTCTTTTGTATTGCGGTCTTGGGTTTCATAGCGGTATGGGGGTTAAAAGTCAAATAGACTTGGTTGTTCAACTTGTGGTTTGTTTTCGGTGGCTTTCTTCGCGGTGGTTTTGCGCATCTTCGCAACCTGCTCGTCTCGGAGTTTGGCTATTGCCTCTTGCCGTGCCTCTTCCTTTTCCTCCTCGGTGAGTTCTACCGTATGGTTCACCACCACTTTGCAGTTTATTGGGTTGCCGACCTCAATTTCTTTTTCCTCGTAGTAATGGATTGCCATTCCGTACACCTCCGCATCGGTAAAGCCGTTGCTACCGCTTTTCTGCACTTGGTTGAGGATATATGTCACGCAGTCCTCTACTGATTTTGAGGGATTTGCGAACTTGACGGCAAACAATGCGTCATTCTCTGCTCGTTCTTCAAGATAAGCCTTGATTGTGTCGTTGAAGGCTTGTGTGCCTTTGTTTTCTTTCGTTGCCATAGCCGTGGGTTTTAGAGGATTGCCAGTATCATTTTTTCTATTTCGGTGGGATTGAGTCCCATTTCAAAGAGCCGTCTAACAAACTCTCTGCGACTCTCGCCCCGTAGTTCTTGGAATAGCTGACGGTATGTGGATATGTTGCCGTTGAGGTATGTTTCAACCATATACTCGGATATATCGTCAACCCCGTAGTATCGTGCTTGCTGTTCCAAGGTCTTGGAGTTTCTTTTCGTTGCCATATTCTTGAATTTTAGAGTGTCATTAACCAATAGATTGCCCCTGCTGCGGTGAGGATTGATATGAGCCAGCCTATGCCCCTTAATATGGGTCTGACCACTGCCCACAACGCTATCCCGATTACTGCTCCGATGATGATTGCCACCGCCTTGACCGCCTTTGTGATTATGCGGTATAGATAGGAGGATTGGCGAGCTTGCCTTGACTTAAAATCTTTATGTTTTCTTGTGGCTTTCATATCGGTGGGAGCTTTTTTTGAACCATGCGTCCAAAGACAGTGTGGTTGTATGAGTTGCTTGACACCTGCAAGGCGTGTGGCGGAAGAAAAGGGATGTTCGGGCCTCGACATAAAAATACGAGCCGACGCAAGGAGGTCTGGAGATTTTTATGCCGAAGCCGATAGAATATCCCTTCGCCGCACGTTCAGTCAAGTCAAGCAACCCATACAGACCCGCTTGTCAATGGTACGCCCTGACTCAAAATGGCTCCCCCGGTAAGAAAGCCCAGGAAAACATAATCGTCCCTGCTGCCACGCTGGTGGCGGCAGCGGAAAGAAAAAAATAAAAAAACGGAAATGTAATCCCGCTGAGGATAATGTCCGCGCACAGGGAGCGGTACGGCATCGCCGATCCGTGGAAGTGCGCGGTCTTTATCCGCGTGGATTGAAATCAACGGGATGCGGGATGTGCAAATGCCGGGGCAGGTGAAAGGCCGTCTCTTACTTTCACTTTCACCGGTTTTGTATTTCCGGCATCCCGTTTGGCAACGAAAGATAAAAGGGACAGTCAGTGTAAACAGGTTTCGGCAACGCGATAAATAGTCCCGCAAAGGGATAGTGTCCGGATGATGTCCGCCCGGTCGTTCTATCGGGAGGACGGCATACGGTCTCTATCCGCGTGGACCTGTCAGGCGGGACATGGGCTTGCAGTATGTCCGGGTCGGAACGTGGCCTCCCGGACACATCCCCGGCACGGTCTGATGCAAGCCGATGTCCCGCCACGTTTGCCCATGACGATAAAAATCGCTATCTTTGCAGCGTCTAAACGTGTCTTTTTCGTACTGAAAAAGCGGATGCGGTTACAAGGTTGAAAATTGGGCATAGTCCAAAATCAGACCTTGTGGGGGCAAAAAGAGGCAATTAAAAATCAAAAACAGATGTTAAAAATCAAAAACTCAAATTCCTCCGTTTGCGGCAACTTTCTCAATCAGTACGAATTAAGTACAATTACGTTACATAGACGCTCTAAAATCCAGCAAGTTACGTCATATATCACAAATTTTTAGTAACTTTACTTTCGGTAATCATGATACAGTATTTATTGTTTGTTGCATCTAAATTACTAAACATCAGTGATATTGCCAAAAAAATCGGCAGCTTTTTCAAGCTGCCGATTCAACTTTTTTATGGT
>NZ_PUED01000262.1 GCF_003024925.1 Paramuribaculum intestinale | reverse complement strand
AAATTGAAAAGAGTGTCCATATACCCATCCATATAGTCCAGATCTCTTTCTTGCGTAGCGATAAATCCAGCAAGCATAGTCTTAACTTGCCGAAATTGTGCGTTATTGATCTCTATGATAGGGCGGAACGCCTCAATCAATTCTTTAGAGATTACTGAGCCTTCCATATTTGCTTCCCTTCAATTATCACATTTATTCAATGACTTCCCATGTCCCGGATTTCTCAGAACCTACACGACGGATGCGTCCATCTGATTTTAGTGTATCAATAATTCGGAATAAGGTTCTTCTCGGAATGTTTAGTTGTGATGAGATTTCTTTGATGCTTATACGCTTGTTTTTACGCATTAGATTCACAATCGCATCTTCACGAGATATTTCATCGGTGCCACTATTAGTGCCATCGGTGCCATTATCGGTGCCAAATTCAGATTTATCGGTGCCATCGGTGCCACTTTCCGTAGTGTTCACTATAATTCTAGGCGTTTTATCGGTGCCATCGGTGCCATTTTCTATGACATCAGCATTCTGAACAATAACTTTGAATGTGGTATAGTCACCGAGAAGAAATTCCGCAGGGTTGCTCTTATTTTCTTCGAGAAGTGTTGATACAGTATTTACACCGCTGCCGAAACGATTGACATAACCCAGATTCAGCATTATCTCGGCTATATTAGGGTTGCGATAGTCGGTTTCATTAGGAAAGTTCTCCAAATTGACTTTGCCGTATAAATTACCGGGGTTGTCAATCTCTATGCGGTCGTTGTATTCGTAGAATTTTATCGGGGAGTTATTACCATTATAGGCGCGGTGCATTACGGCATTCATTGCAAGTTCACGGATTGCCTCCCAAGGATAGTTAATGCGTGGTTCTTCGCGAAGGACACTCACAAACTCCGGGCGTTTGCTCTCGATGGAATATTTGATGAAATACTCCAGCTCTTTTAGCATTGAAATCAAATTGCCTTTGAAGCGGTTTTCCTTCAATACTTTTGTCGCACGAGTAGTTCCTGCAAATTTGACATACTGAATGTATGCTCCCGGAATAAAATACTGCGGGTCGTGTCCTAACAAAAGAATACCGGCATAAGTCGGACAGTTGAAACGAGTATCGAAAAGTCGCAAAGAAGCAAGCTGCTGAATTACGCTGCGCTTATCCTTCGCTAAAGTAACCGGCGATACAGCCTTCGGCAAATACTCATTCTTGAACAGATCTATGTCAATGTCATCAATGGTAGCTTCGCGACATGGACGACCATCGAAAGAAGAACTGTGAATCTGACCCTTTTCGGTCAGGATGCGCTCTTCCTCAGTATTTGCCTCTGCCTTTCTTGCTCCAATTCTAATCCAGATAACGCCTTTGTATCGCACGGGAGTATCTTCGCTTGGCTGAACTTCAATGACGGCAACTTCTCCTTCTGGGAATGTCTCCTTATAAACCATCATTGCGGGAGGCGGAAGAATTGTTCCGGTATTACGTAACCCAGCATATGAACGCAACTGTGCATCGCTAAAAGTCAGTCCATCAAGATTACCGTTATCGTCGGCACCTATGAGAAAATAACCGGGCTTATTCGTATTACGAATGTCATTGGCAAATGAGCAGATAGCCTCCGATATTTTCTTGGTGTTATCGGTGGACAATGTGCGCTCCACGCGCTCATTCTCTATGTCGCTCAACAGCGACTGTATTTCTTCTTTTGTCAGAGGCATATCGTTTCTTTTCAGGTTGCAAAATTACTCATTTTTCGTGGATTACACAACTCTCGGTAAATATAGACTAACAATATATTGGCACTGCTTCAAATAGTTATGTCTTTGGTTCGGGTATCTGAACAAATAAAACCGCTATTACGAATTGTAGTTATGACACTATTAGGATTGACTATTTGTCGGGATTTATATGGACCCTTAGATGCTGAGACAACATGTATAGAATTTTGTGAACAGATCTCCGGCCTAAAATTATTTATTGACCCATGATGAGGTATCTGGATTATGTCTGTGTGAGACCTCAATCGTCCGTATATATTTGCAAGCTCTTTATGATATTTCTTGGCATTATAGTCTCCTGTATAAAGGCAGCCATGACACAAATCTTTTCGTCCACTCCATACCACCATACTGTAATCATTCAGATTTTCAATCTCATTATTCGTTAATACCTGATCCAATGATTTTTTCAGGGAGGTACCTTTTTGTTTGAGAACTGAGATTATCTCATCAGTTGTTGCAGTAGGTGGCAGTCCCAGCTTTTTCATGAACGTGGCAATCTCGGCATCATTTAGCAATCTTCTATTATAAATTATGTATATCCAATCATTGATAGTAAAAATCTGAAATCTACTGGGTACAGTCGCACCATTCTCAATATAACTCAGATTTATTTCTTCGCTATCTTGTATCCTATCATTAATATTGTTGTCCCTATCGGTTGCATCAACGAATATCACATTTGTTTGAGGTGAAACATTGCGTATATAAGCCTCCGGATCTATAATAAAATCAGATAGAAACCTGTTACT
>NZ_PUED01000261.1 GCF_003024925.1 Paramuribaculum intestinale | reverse complement strand
CCACCAACTCGGCTGCGCCACCGTCGCCATCTCCCCCCTCGACATCCAGCCCCTCCCCGCCTGATCCCATGCCCTCCATCAGATTATGAGCCAATCCAGAACTAAACTTGGACTAATAAACTCATCCATTTCGTCCATATACATGGTCGTACAACTCCTGTTGGGCTTCTACTCCAGAAAAATCTTCATCAACTACCTCGGCGACGAAATACTCGGACTTAACACTACTGCCGTCAACATCCTTCAATTCATTAACCTTGCTGAACTCGGAATTGGCACAGCCGTTGGATTCTCACTCTACCGACCCATACGCCAAAAAAATCACGACACAATCTGTGAAATCATCGCCCTTCAAGGCTTCCTATATCGACGAATAGCAATTTTCATGATAATTGGAGCATTGGCCGTAATGGCTTTCTTCCCAATTATCTTCAAAAAAATATCACTACCCCTCTGGTACGCGTATGCATCTTTTGGAGTTATGCTTTTCAGTTCACTCCTCAGCTATTTCTTCACCTATCGTCAAGTACTCCTTTCATCCTCTCAAAAAGACTACGCCATCCAACTCTATTACCGCACATGGATCATCATTAAGATTGTCTTCCAAATGCTTGCTGTCGCCAAACTGCCCAACCCTTATGTATGGTGGCTTATACTCGAAGTGATTTTTGCAATAATTGCAACCATTTCACTACACCGACACATCAAACACACATTCCCCTACCTCCGCCCCGTCACCCAATCATTCCACCAGCTAAAAAAAACTCATGCTATCATATTCACAAAAATCAAACAACTCATTTTCCACCGCATCGCCGGGTTTGCTCTTTTTCAAGCATCACCACTCATAATCTACGCCTACCTATCCCTTTCAGTAGTCACCATCTACGGCAACTACCTTATTATAGTCAACGGCATCCGCAGCGCCTGCGACGCAGTGTTCGGCAGCACAGCTGCAGGCGTAGGCGATCTCATAGCTGAAAATAACACTTCTAAAATACTAACAGTATTCGAAGAAATGTTCAGCATCCGCTTCTTTTTCGCAACAATTGCATCTGTCTGTTTCACAATACTTACACCACCGTTTATCCAACTGTGGATTGGCCGATCATACATCCTACCCGCAATTACAGTCATCATAATAGCCGGAGTCTTGTTCATCAACATATATCGCAATGCCCTCGATATCTTTATCAACGCCTTCGGTCTGTTCAAAGACATTTGGTCACCTATTGCCGAAGCATTAATCAACATCACTATATCCATAGCTTTTGGTTATCTATGGGGTCTTCCGGGCATACTCTCCGGATCACTCATAAGCCTTATTATTATCATAGGCATTTGGAAACCGTATTTCCTTTACACCTGCGGACTAAAACAGCCACCACTCAAATATCTCACACTCTTTCTACGTTATACTCTTCTGGCAACTGCAGCGATTCTTATTACAACAACCCTTTACAGATTCATTCCCATCGATCCCGCAGCATCTTGGACACGATTTCTCATCGCTTCCACACTATTTGTCATCCTACTGTCTGCCATATTGTCCACCACACTATATTTTACTACCAAAGGCTTCCGGCTATTTATTAACCGCCTCATCAATCTTACAAAATGAAAATCCTCTATTCTGGATTCAAAGGAATTATGCACTCCGCTAATGGCGGCTACAACAAAGTGACTTATAACAACGTAAACAAAACAGTATTATATTCAGAAGATCAACCATTAGGTCGATTTTTTTACACCAGAGTCTTGTATCACATCCCAAGACTGATTTTAGAGTTCAAGACGCGTATATTGAGATACAAACACGACATAACGCATCTATTTTACGGAGAACTCACATGCATAAATTATATTCCTTATAGACAAAGCCAAAAACATAAGATTGTAATAACTCTTCATCTTGATATAGAAAACAATTGGAAGCAAAAGAGATTCATCAAATTTCTAAAAACGATGGATGGTATCATCGTCCTGAGCACTCAACAAAAAAAAATCTTAAACGAAAAATTCGGCATCAAGAGTGTCTTCATCCCTCACGGATTCGATAAACCATCTTTTACAAAAAAGATCCCAGCTGATATAAATAATCATGTAATATGCAATGACAACATCAACGTTTGCACAATCGGGAAAAATTATCGTGATTTAGAAACACTTGAATACATTATACAAAAAAATCACAAAATAATTTTCCACCTCATCGGAATAGATCATACATATAAATCTATACTTGGCCAATATGGTAACGTCCGTATTTACAATCGATTATCCGACGATGAGTATTATTCTCTTATCGAACTCTGTGATTATAACTTCTTACCTGTCACCTTTGCCACTGCTAACAACACATTACTTGAAGCACAATCACTAGGAATCACATCTATTCTACCACTGATAGATGGAATTAATGATTATGCATATAACGGGAATCTTTTTTATAAAGACAAAGAGGAGCTACTTAAAATCTTTCTCAATCTTCAAAAAAATCGTAAAAGATATGATCTGATCAATTTTTCTCGTAAGTACAACTGGAATAACATATATACGC
>NZ_PUED01000260.1 GCF_003024925.1 Paramuribaculum intestinale | reverse complement strand
GTGCCTATCCAAATGCCCGGATACTGTTCGCCGATGAAAAGAGTTTCAAGGCTGACAACCGCGTCAATTTCTTCAATCAGATCAAGAACAACGATTATGACTGCGTGATAATGTCGCACGACCAGTTTGGCAAGATCCCGCAGTCGCCGGAAATGCAGCAGCAAATCCTTCAGGCGGAGCTTAACACAGTTGAAGAAAACCTCGAAGTGCTGAAACAGCAGGGCCACGACATCAGCCGTGGTATGCTCAAAGGTCTAATCAAGCGAAAAGAGAATCTTACCGCCAAGATAGCGACCATTCAGTATCAGATGGAGCAGAACAAGGATGCTGTCGTTGACTTCAAGCAGATGGGCATCGACCATATTTTTGTTGACGAGTCACACCAGTTCAAGAACCTGATGTTCAATACAAGGCACGACCGTGTGGCGGGTCTCGGCAACAGTGAAGGTAGCCAGAGGGCACTCAACCTGTTGTATGCAATCCGTACCATTCAAGAGAGAACCGGTAAGGATTTGGGCGCGACTTTTCTCAGTGGCACTACCATATCCAATTCATTGACGGAGCTGTATTTGCTTTTCAAATATCTCCGTCCGAATGAGCTTGAAAGGCAGGACATCCGATGCTTTGACGCGTGGGCGGCAATCTTTGCAAAGAAGACTACCGACTTTGAGTTCAATGTCACAAATAATATTGTGGCAAAAGAGCGATTCAGGTATTTCATCAAGGTGCCGGAACTTGCGGCGTTCTACAATGAGATTACCGACTACCGCACGGCGGAGGATGTTGGTGTTGACCGACCGGAGAAACATGAGATTCTCCATAATATTCCACCGACACTGGCGCAGGAGGCGTTCATCGAGAAACTGATGAAGTTTGCCGAGAGTGGCGATGCCACTATACTCGGCAGAGCACCACTTTCCGAAACGGAGGAAAAGGCGAAAATGCTAATTGCCACGGACTATGCCCGCAAGATGGCTCTTGATATGCGCATGATTGACCCCAACGCTGAGGATGATCCTAACAACAAGGCTTCACACTGCGCCAAGATGATTGCAGAATACTATCGCAGGTATGATGCGCAGAAAGGTACACAGTTTGTTTTCAGCGATCTCGGAACTTACAAGCCCGGCGAATGGAACGTCTATTCCGAAATCAAGCGAAAGCTGATTGAAGATTATGGTATTCCGGCACATGAAATCAGGTTTATACAAGAGTGTAAAACCGAAAGGTCGAGAAAGGCAGTCATCGAGGCTATGAACAGTGGCGATGTGCGTGTTCTTTTCGGTTCTACAAGTATGCTCGGAACAGGCGTAAATGCTCAGCGTAGAGCGGTTTGTCTTCATCATTTGGATACGCCGTGGCGTCCCTCTGACCTCACACAGAGGGACGGCAGAGCCATACGAGCCGGCAACGAGACTGCCAAGTTATATGCTGACAATAAGGTTGATGTAATCATCTATGCGGTTGAGAAGTCGCTGGATTCCTACAAGTTCAATCTTCTTCACTGCAAAGCGACATTTATAGACCAGCTCAAATCCGGCGCACTCGGAGCTCGTACCATCGACGAGGGTGCAATGGACGAGAAGAACGGCATGAACTTCTCGGAGTATATGGCTATTCTCAGTGGTAACACCGACCTTCTTGAAAAGGCTAAACTTGAAAAGCGTATCGCGGCACTGGAATCTGAGCGCAAAGCCCACAACAAGGGCATTTCAGATTCCAAGTTCAGGCTCCAGACCATCAGTCACGACATCGCAAACAACGAGGCTGCAATCAGTCGCATGAAGGAGGACGCTGCCCGTTATCAGTCGGTCGTACAGCGAGACAAAGACGGCAACCCCGTCAACAATCTCACCATAGATACCTGCAACCTCTCTGACGAGAAGAATATGGGTATCCATCTGCAAGGTCTGGCGCAGCGTACCGACACTCATGGTCAGTATCAGCGTGTCGGCGAGGTCTATGGTTTCCCCATCAGCATCATCTCGGAGCGTAATCTTGTTGACGGCAAGGAGACCGTTCAAAACCGCTTTGTGGTCGAAGGCAACTACAAATACAAGTTCAACAACGGATTCATTGCCATGAGCGACACTCACGCCGCCTGTATGAACTTCGTTAACGCACTGGAGAAGATACCCGGCATCATCGAGCAGTATGAGGAACGCACCGCCAGACTCAAAGCCGACGTTCCCCAGCTCGAAGCAATCATCGCCAAGACATGGGGAAAGGAGGACGAGTTAAAGCAACTCAAATCCGAACTCGCCGCCCTCGACCGCAAAATAACCGCTGAGTTAGCTCCGAAAAGAGAGGAACAGAACGGCGAGGAAATCATACCGACCACCCCACAACAATCCGCCAACATCGCCCCCCCCCGCAATCCACAAAACGACAAGAGGATAAATCCTCTCTCGTTGCCGAACCACGGCATAAATACAATGGATATATTCGAGTATGATCTCTAATACACCTCTCCGAGCCCACAAACATACTGAGCAACAAGTCTGCAGTCTTCCGCTTGTAAACAACAACACAACTACTACACACACAAGTTCTATACATACCAACAAATGTGTGCAGTAAGCA
>NZ_PUED01000026.1 GCF_003024925.1 Paramuribaculum intestinale | reverse complement strand
AGCTATGTCAATGCTGCCATATTGACTTAGATAGTGGCCGAAAAGTTCCGTGATGTCATTCATGTCTTGATAGCATAAAATGCTTTGATAAGTTTAGAAAAGGGTTGTCCTGTAAGTCCGTGATAAACGGACGTTCAAATTTAATCTTTTGCATTGACATGGGCAAACATCTATGATGAAAAGCATGGCTTTTCTGGAGCGAATCGTCATAACGGAATCTTCAATCGCATCATCAGCGGGATCTTTGGACTATCCTATAGCCTGAGATTTGAAAATGCTCGTCGGAGTACTGAAATGAATTCTAATTTTCAAATCTCAGGAGGTTGTCAGTGGACTGTTATTTGGAAAATTGTCGTAAAATTGAAAGGGGGAGTGGTGCTAATATAGTTGTAATATGGTTAATTTTAACGAAATACACAATCTTTAACCGGAAGGAGCTATCTGTTGAGGGAGTAGTAGTTGTTATAATATTGAGTCCCGAAAAAGATTTCAATCTGCAAATTGGGGATCTAAAACAGTATTGTGTTTGCAAATAGAAACAAAACAATGCAAACGGGAACAAGAGAAGGCTGAGATTTCAAAAGTGAATGATTTTCGATTGCAAATACCGCTATTTACAAATGTAACAACAACGGGAATTTAGAGTTGCAATAGCCAAAGTGATGCATTTCTAAATCAATCTCTGTAATTCACAAATGCAGTTAAGATCTCTGCGAATAGCTGTTAACAAATATTGTGCAGGTAGCTGTTTTGCTTGAAAATCATGCGAATTACGTTAAAAATATAAACAATCTCTTCAATAAATTCACCAGAATTATTGATTGATGTGCGTATTTCGGTTTGATTCATTAAGTTATGTTACTGAATGTCATACTTATACATGTCAATATATGTAGTGATGCTTTAATATATTACGTCGCGGGTTGTGTGCTGTTGGATTGTGGATGTAAACATCGTTTGCGAAATAAAATAACAGCGTGCGTAAAATGAAATTTGCATTATTCAAAATGTGTGATTATATTTGCATCATCGAATAATGCAAACACAAATTCAGATGGACATCGTTGCAAGACTAAATTCCTTTATTAACCAGCTGGGAATGCCTATAACTCAGGTGGCTGACAGCTGTGGTATTCCGCGTCCTTCCATGACGCAGTTGTTAAAAGGTCGCAACCAGAAGATCAGTGATGATGTGTTGCGTAAACTTCATGTGCGTTTCCCACGGCTTAACATTCTGTGGTTGCTGTGTGGCGAGGGAGATATGCTGCTTGGTGGAAATAATGAAACCTCAGAGGCTCAACCAGGGAGTGAAATGGACGCTGAAGCAGCAGAATTGTCTGTAAATCAGATGTCGCAACAGACAATAGATTTCGGTAATAAATCTTCGTCAGCTGATACTGTTTTAGCAGATTTCGGCTCTACGGTGGATGATAGCTCTGTGGCGTTTGAAAACAGTGGTGTGAACGTTGACGAAAAAGTATCGCCGGTATCCGCAAATGTGGATAAAAAAACAATCTCCTTCGTCCCCGGTGTGTCAGGGGAGAAGAAGATTGTAAACATTATTATATATTATAACGATAATAGTTTCGAAGCTTTCGTGCCAAAGGATCAGCGGAAGGATTGATTCCGCCGGCGATTCCTGACGCTATTGGAGCGGTAAGGACCGGTTTCAGATTACTCCTATCAGGTCGTTGATATTGTCAACTCCGTGGCATCGGCAATAATCGTCGATGTAGTCAATTACTTTGATAGTTGCCTGTGGGTCTATAAAGTTGGCTGTGCCTATTTCAATAGCTGAGGCACCGGCAAGGATAAACTCAAGTGCGTCGCGTCCGTTCATGATGCCTCCGAGGCCTATTACGGGTATTTTTACGGCCTTTGCGGTCTGCCAAACCATTCTTACGGCCACCGGTCTTACTGCGGGTCCGGAGAGGCCTCCTGTGACAGTCGACAGGCATGGACGACGGCGTTCGACATCCACTGCCATTCCCATGAGTGTGTTGATGAGCGAAACCGCGTCAGCGCCCTCGGCTTCTACTGCCCGGGCTATTTCGGTTATGTCGGTGACATTAGGCGATAGTTTGACAATGACAACTCCCGGAAACGCCTCTCTCACGGCACGTGTGACTGCGGCAGCGCCTTCGGTAGTGGTGCCGAATGCCATGCCTCCCTGTTTGACGTTGGGGCACGATATGTTGATCTCCACGGCATTGATCGAAGTTCTGTCCGCTATTCTGCGGCATACCTCAGCATAATCCTCAGGCGAAGCTCCCGACACATTGACTATGATCTCACTGTCTACGTGTTTTATGCGCGGATAGATGTGGTCGATCATATAGTCGATGCCTTTGTTCTGTAGCCCTACGGCGTTGAGCATGCCCGATGGCGTTTCGGCCATGCGCGGATATGGATTTCCCTCTCGGGCATGCAGTGTGGTGCCTTTGATTATAAAGCCTCCGAGGCGGTTGAGATCTATGAAGTCGGAAAACTCCTCGCCGTAGCCGAATGTGCCCGAAGCCGTAAGCACCGGATTCTTGAGCGTCAGCGATCCTATTCGGGTGGTCAAGTCTACTGCCATGTCAGTTGTGTTATGTTGAATACGGGTCCTTCAGTGCACACGCACACATTGCCTTTCACTGTGTTTTCCACGCAGCATAAGCAGGCGCCGAGTCCACAGGCCATCATGTTTTCGAGTGAAACTTCGCAAGCGACGTTGTTTTGCCGTGCTATGGCGGCCACGGCTTTCATCATCGGAGCCGGTCCGCAGCAATATATGCAGTCGATGTCCTGACTGTCTATTGCCGGATGCTGGGTGACGAGCCCATGAACTCCGGCCGATCCGTCGTCGGTGGCTACATGTACGGTGCCTATGCGTTTGAATTCATCAAGCTCGAGCAGATCGGCGCAGCTGCGCGCTCCAAGCAGAAACTCCGGAGTGTGGCCGCCGCCGGCAAGAGCATGGCCGAGATAAAGCAATGGAGCCACGCCAACACCGCCGCCAACGAGTAGCAGCCTCTTAGGTGTGCTGTTGTTTTCTTCAGGCATTGAGAATCCGTTGCCAAGAGGCAATATGATGTTGAGATGCTCTCCGGTCTTCATTTCGCAGAGCCGTGAAGTGCCCTCTCCGGCGTTTCTGACAAGAAGCCAGAGGGTGTTGTCGCTACGGTCTATGAAGTTGACCGATATCGGTCGGCGCAGAAATGTGTTCGGAGTGTCGGGGACTGCTACCTGTACAAACTGTCCGGGCATGGCTGTAGTCACTTCCGTGCCGTCTGTCGGAGTCAGCTTGAGGAGGGTATATGCCTCCGACAGATGCTGTGCCGATTTGACTGTGAAATCTTTGATTGTTTTTTTTACCATCTGTCTGTTGTGGATTATTGGCGTAAGGCCGATAGTGCAAAATTAAACAAAAAAGATGAAACAATCGTGGTTTTCTGTCGTTGTTTTAATATGGCAATACTACGTCTTTTACACACATTGTTGATCAGGGGTGCCATTGCGCTGGGTCTGTTCGCGGTTTCAACGTCATTGTCGGCTGCCGACTGGCTTCCTGATTCGCTTGGCCGCGGATTCGAAAAAAGCTATGTGGCGCAACCTGATGATTATGCCGGCAGCGTACGGTGCACAGTCGTAAGATACGACGCCCGTGGTGCTGCCGAAAAGTCGCGCAAGGGTGTTCTGTATATCCACGGTTTCAACGACTATTTTTTTCAGAAGGAGATGGCTCAGCAATTCGATTCGCATGGCTACAGGTTTTATGCTGTGGATCTCCGTCGTTACGGTCGGTCGCTCATGCCGGGTCAGAAGCCTTTTCTTGTCAGAAAGATCAGTGAATATTTCGCCGACATAGATTCCGCCATAAGTATCATGACCGATGCCGGCATCGACAGTATAGTCATCATGGGGCATTCCACAGGAGGATTGGTGGCATCGTGTTACATGGAGCACAATCCGCCGACAGCTGTGCATGCGCTGATACTGAACAGTCCGTTTCTGGAATGGAATCTCGCGTTGCCTGCCAGAATACTGGTGCCGGCCATTGCCGGGCTTGGTCGCATTTTCCCTTCTCTGACGATCCCTCAGAGTGGTTCGGTCTATGGCGAAAGCCTTGATGCCCGATGGCATGGGGAGTGGAGTTACAACCGTGCATGGAAACTACATGATTCCTCCGACGTGGATGCCGGATGGATCAGGGCTATCGAACGCGCACAGCTCAGTCTCAAACGGCATCCCTATGCCATCAAAGTGCCGATACTGCTTATGTACTCGGCACGCAGCTACAAGGGCGACAAGTGGACTCCCGAAGCACAGCGGGCCGATGCAGTGCTCGACGTGGCCGACATCCGCCGGGTAGGGATGCGTCTGGGTCATAAGGTGACTCCGCTTGAGGTTGAAGGCGGCATGCACGACCTTATATTGTCTTCGCCGGATGTGAGATATCCGTTATATGACAGAATTTTTGCATGGCTTTCGGAAAATTTATGAACATAATCAGCCGCAACTGTGTTATATTTGTGCATTGACAAAACCAAACCGTTAAACTCACAGCGATGAAAATGCCTACATACATTCAGCCAAAACTACCATACGCTCCCGACGAACTGGCACCGGCTATTTCGCAGGAAACAGTCGATTTTCATTATGGGAAACACGAAAAGGCCTATATTGACAATCTTAACCGTCTGATAGAAGGAACCGAATATGCCGACATGCAACTTGAGGACATAATCCGCAGCGCCAGCGGTTCGCTTTTCAATAATGCTTCCCAGGCGTGGAATCATATATTCTACTTCTTCACCTTTTCGCCTGATGGCGGCGGTGAGCCCGAAGGAGATCTTCGCAAAGCTATCGACAGTCAGTTCGGATCATTTGAGAAATTCAAAGAGGATTTTGTGGGAGCCGGTGTTTCGCTTTTCGGTTCGGGCTGGGTATGGCTGTCTAAGGACAATGATGGAAAACTGTTCATAACACAGTCATCCAATGCCGACAATCCTCTCACCGACGGTCTGACTCCGTTGCTCGCATTTGATGTGTGGGAACATGCATATTACCTTGATTATCAAAACCGGCGTGGCGACGCCCTCAATGCTCTGTGGAGCATCATAGACTGGGACGTCGTCAGCTCGCGTTACTGACACACAATACAACAAGCACAAGACAAAGCATAATGTGATGAATGGAAGGGGAGGTACCTGTGAAGGCGCCTCTCTTTTTTATGTCATGGAAATATCTCCAGAGGGGTGTGTACACAATGTGCGGCGGTCTGGCAGTAGTGGATGCCAGGTCGCCGCGCATTCAGTCATTGTGCCCGGTCACATCTCGTGTCTGTCGTCGTTGACAGTATCTCGTTCCGCCGTTTCGTCGGTCACGACCGATCCGTCAAACAGGTTGATTGTCCGTCGGGCGTATGATGCATCGCGCTGGGAGTGGGTCACCATAACTATCGTGGTGCCCTCGCGATTGAGCGAAGTGAGCAGCTCCATCACTTCCCGTCCGTTGGATGAGTCGAGGTTGCCGGTCGGCTCGTCGGCAAGAAGTATCACCGGATCGCCGACAATGGCTCTTGCGATAGCCACACGCTGTTGTTGTCCGCCCGACAGCTGTTGCGGATAGTGACGCGAGCGATGCGACAGATTGAGCCGTTGCAGCAGGTTGTCGACCTTTATGCGTCGCTCCTTTTTGGGTACTCCGAGATATGTGAGCGGGAGTTCGATGTTTTCGGCCACTGTCAGCTCGTCGATAAGGTTGAAGCTCTGGAATACGAATCCTATGCGCCCTTTGCGCTGTGATGTGCGCTGGCTCTCTTTGAGCGAGCCCATTTCTATGCCGTCGAGCAGGTAATTGCCCGATGTCGGATTGTCGAGCAGTCCGATGATGTTCAGTAGGGTTGATTTGCCGCATCCCGAAGGCCCCATTATAGCCACGAAGTCGCCTTTGGCTATGTCGAGATTCACATTGTTGAGAGCCTGAGTTTCCACATCCGATGTGCGGAACACTTTGTTGAGTTGTTTGATCTGTATCATGAGTGTCTGTTGTATTCAGTTATGTTTCGTTCAAAACAAATGTTGAGCCGATTATTCCGAACGCAGAGATTTTGACGGGTTTTCGTTGGCTGTACGCAGTGTCATGCCGGTTGATGCCAGAGCGATCAAAATAAGAATAATGATACCCGACAATAGATACATCGCTGTTATCGACGGAGCCTGCACGCTGAATTGTTCGAGCCAATAGCGGCCGATGAGCCATGCGGCCACCGAACCGAATATCACTGCCGGTATGGCTACTGTCATTACTGAACGGCATATCATCTCTATGACCTCGGCTGTAGAGGCGCCGTTGACTTTACGAATTGCGATCTCACGGCTGCGACGGTGCATCTCGTCGCGCATATAGCCGAAGAGCCCGATCATGCTGATAAAAAGTAATATGATAGCTCCGGTCATTATCATGGTGCGGAACACTTCCACGCTATGATACGTCTGCCGGTATTGAGTGCCGAGGCTGACGCAGCTGAAATTCGATGCTCCCTCCATGAGTTCTTTCTCATCGGCCATAAGGCTTGCATAGCTTTGTCCGAACGGTTCCTTGAGTTTCAGGAAAAAACGCTGACTCCATCCGTTGTCTTCGGTCATGGCCATGTAAGGTTGTTGTTCCTGATACAAAGTGCCGGTTATGAAATCTTTTATTATTCCGCACACAGTTACGTTCTGGTCGGATATCCTGAACTGTCGGCCTACGGCATCATTATCCTTCCACCCCATCAGTCTGGCAAACTCCTGATTGATCACGGCTTCCGAGCCGTCGGTGGCCTCCGGATATCTGCCATGCAGGAGTCTGAAGCCCATGAGTTCGGCAAAATCTTTGTTATTCCAATTGTCATAGCGCGAAGAAAACAGTGGGGATCCGTGGTCATCGCGTACAAACTCGCCGCTATATCCATATCCCGGAGGCATGCTGCCTATTGCCACCTGATCTACGTATGGAAGCGAAGCATAAACTTTCATCAAAGCCTCACGATGTTCTTTGCCGTCGTTGGAGCGGGTGATGCACACCACATTATCAGGTTCATATCCCGGATCGAGATCCATTATATAGTGATATTGGGCTATGACCATGGCCAACAGGCCGCCCATGAGCGACATTCCGGCAAATTCCACGAAAAGCAGAGAGTGTTTCCATCGGTGTTTTTTCTCTACAAAACGTCGGAAAACCTGACTGACAGGTATCTTGCTGAATACTACCGACGGTATAAGTGCAGCGATGCCGAATGTGAGCACTACGACTCCGGCAACCACCCAAAGACGGTCGGCCGAAATATAGGCGGCGAAATTGTCGTAGATGCTTTCTTGTGCAAACCGGCGTGCCACATAGAAGCAGAAGGCTGCAAAAACAAGCCCGACAGCGATTATGATCAATGTTTCTATGGCAAACATTGCGAATATCGTGCCTCGGCCGGCGCCGGAACACTTGTGCACGCCTATGGCTTTGGCGCGGCGGCTCAGAGCCGACAGCGACAGCAGCACGTAGTTGAGAGCGGTCACGATCAGAATAAGGGTGGCGAGAAGCGACAGAGTCCAGGTCGACATTCTGACAGACTCCTGCCCCCGGTACACATCGCGCAGAGGTATGGCGGCCGCTTTTAGCGAGAAATCATCAGTTGGTGGCACATTGGCTTCGATCACCTCCATTATTTTACGGTTTAGGGCTTCAGGGTCAGTTCCATCCTTAACCAGAATGTAATCAAACCATGAATCCCCGCCTTTCCATCCAAGGCCGCCCCAGTGGTTCTCCAGCAAGGTCGAAAGTGACACAATGAAGTCAGTGTTGATGGTGCTCTCTTCACCCCAGTCGCGATACACTCCGCTGACCTGAATCGGAATATCATCCCAGCCCGTCAGCATTCGTCCGACAGGTGATTCGTCGCCAAAGTATTTTCTGGCCATACGGTCGCTTATGTACATTTTGCCCGGCTGTGCGAGCCCATTATGGTCGCCATCTATGATTTCGACTCCGAATGTTTTGAAAAACAGTGAGTCGGCCACCATTACTATGCCTGGAAGAATTTCATTGTCTCGTGATATGTTGTTGCCGAAAAAGCGTCGTGTCATCACAGCCGCCTCAACCATATCTTCTCCGAGGGCACTGTAGACTCCTTCAGTGAGTTTTCCGACACACATTTCCTGCCATGACAACTCGTTGCCTCCGATCTTAAACTGCATGTTTAGCTGATATATGCGTCCGTAATCATTGAAGCAAGTGTCAATAAGATTGTCGTAAGCCACTCTCGCGAACAGGAAGCAGCTCATTGCGAGTCCAAGCCCGATTGACAGTATTTTCACGAGTGTGGATCCCCGTGAGTGCAAGAGGGTGCGGATCGCGAAATTAATTTTTTGCATTGTAGTGATTTTTTATGGTTGGTTTTGACGTATAATGATGCATTTATTGTGCCAAAAATGCAAAGTGTTGATAATTAGCATCAATTGTTCGATAGTCAGAAGTCAGATTGTTCGATATTTTTACACTGCTGTAAAATTAATTGACACGGATGCGGCCACACTCTTTATTGTATGGCCGTCAGTGAGGCGTATGCGGCATAGTATCGCAACAAAAAAATACCTACTTTTGCATCAAATGAAGAATGACAGTCATATACTCGTGGCCGACGACAACCGTGGTGTGCTTGAAGCGTTGGAATTGTTGCTCAGGCGACACTTCAGGCAGGTCACGCTTATTCGTAATCCGGCGGTGATAATGTCGGCTGTGGCTGACGGGCGTCCGGATGTGGTGTTGCTCGACATGAACTTTACGTCAGCGTTCAATAATGGCAATGAAGGACTATACTGGCTCGAAAGACTACGGGCAACCTATCCGCAGCTTCCGGTTGTGCTGATGACCGCATTCGCTGACATTCCTTTGGCTATCAAAGGCATCAAGGCAGGAGCTGCAGATTTCATACAGAAACCGTGGGATAACGACCGCATAGTGGAGATATTGATCGCCGCGGCCTCAAAGGTCAGAAAACATCGTGATGTTTCATGCAGTCCGGTCATGTACTGGGGAGAATCCGATGAAATGTCGAGGCTTAAAGATCTTGTCGGGAAAGTGGCTGCTACCGATGCCACAGTGCTTATAACAGGCGAAAACGGTACCGGAAAGGAACTGCTTGCCGAGGAGATTCATCGCTTGTCAGGGAGAGCAGAGCGTCCGATGCTTAAGGTCGACATGGGAGCTGTCAGCGAAACTCTCTTTGAGAGCGAGCTGTTCGGACATCGAAAAGGAGCGTTTACCGGCGCGGTTTCTGATCGCAAGGGCAAGTTGGCAGAGGCTTCGGGCAGCTCTCTGTTTATGGATGAGATCGGAAATATGCCGCTGCATCTGCAGGCCAAATTGCTGTCGGCTTTGCAAAACCGCCAGTTGACCGCGCTTGGATCCAATCATCCGGTATCGTTTGACATCAGGCTTATATGTGCCACTAATCGCAATATCGACGCCATGGTGGCTGATGGAGCGTTCAGAGAGGATCTGTTATATAGAATCAACACCATACGTCTGCATCTTCCACCGTTGCGGCAGCGAAAAGACGACATTCTGGTGCTTGCCCGACGCTTTGCGGCAGAGTTCGGAACGCGATACCGCGGATGCGAAATGTCTCTCAGCGATAGTGCGGCAAACCGTCTTGTAGGCTATCATTGGCCCGGAAATATCAGAGAACTACGTCATGCTGTGGAGAAGGCCGTGATAATATCCGGATCATCCGACACGCTTTCGGCTTCTGATTTCGAGCTGTCGACTGTGGCTTCTGTGAGCCCGGAGATACCTAAGGCTGCAATGACTATAGAGGAGATGGAGCGACAGATGATCAGTGAGGCCATTGACGCATGCAAAGGCAATCTCAGTGCGGCAGCACAGCAGCTCGGCATCACCCGACAGACACTCTACAACAAAATGCGACGCTACGCTCTATGAAAAAATTGTGGATCTCCATTGCGCTCTTGGTGATTGCTTCGGGGCTGGCCGGAGCCCTGCTTAAATCGGGAGAGTGGATTTTCGGTCTGATATCTATGGCTTTCGTGGCATGGGCAACACGTAATGTATTCGTTAAGACGACGCGTGAGAGAAGAGCTGTAGGCCTGCTGCTTGATGCTTTGCGCAATGACGATTATTCGCGACGTATTACCGGTCTGTCGGAAGAAACGGCCCTGCAGCTCTATGATATCGCTGGTATTCTGAGAAAATTAAAGAAAAACGCAGTAGAACAGGAACTTGTCCACTCTACAATATTGCGTCATATCAGCTCGGGCGTGATCCTGGTGGATAGTCGGGGATATGTCTTGATGGCCAATGACAAGGCATTGGAAATATTGGGTGTCAGTGTACTGACACATATCGATCGTCTGCAGGAGTGTGCGCCGGATATCGCCAGGAGCATAATCGAAATGCCTTCAGGAGGGGAGTGCCGTAAGGATATCGGTGATGGCTGTTCGGGTCGCAGAGTGCTGCATATCCACGCCCGCGTGCTTGAAGTCGCCGAAAAGACATTGACAACGATTGTTATTACTGACATAAGCCGGGAGATAGAGCGCAACGAAACTGAGTCGTGGATCAGGCTGACAAGGATGTTGGTGCATGAAATCAACAATTCGCTTACTCCCATAGTGTCCATAGCTGATATGCTGAAAGAAGAAAGCGATTCGGATGAAGCCGTGAGAGGCTTATCGGCTATAAGTCGTATATGCGGTGATATAAAGGAGTTTGTCAACGGTGTTAGATCTTTTTCGCATATCGCGGAGCCGAGCATGAGGCTCGTGGAGATCAGACCGCTTCTTGAAGATATATTGCAGTCGTGTCAAGGCGCTGGTAATGCTGACGTGTCAATAGTGTGCGACGGCAGTGTGATGGCCTGGACCGATCCGGCATTGTTGGGGCGCGCAGTCGGCAATGTCGTTCTTAATGCCTTTCAGGTGATGGAAACAGTCGTGACTCCACGATTATATATCCGAGTACGGGTTTCGGCTGATGAGAATGTGGTCATAGATGTGTCAAATAACGGCCCGAGAATATCCGATGCCGTAGCTAATGATATTTTTGTACCGTTCTTTACCACCCGTAGCGACGGGCAGGGGATCGGTCTGGCTTTGAGCCGGCGCATCATGATAGCTCTTGGCGGAAATCTGTCGTTCGTACCCTATTCGGCGTCCGATAGTGATTTGACTACTTTCCGTTTCGAAATCCGGTGATATAGCTTTGCCGCGACCCATGAGATCCCCTTGAAGCGCATGGCAGCCATTATCAACCGATATTTGGCTGACGGTCTGAACGGCAGATAATCAGCAAGGGAGCGTAGGGGAGTCACACGGTCAGTCAGATGGCCGTGGATTATCTGGGCGGCAAGAAAATCCATGATGTTGCGATAATAGAGACGCATATCGCCGTCGGCTACAGCATATTTCAGATGGAGTCGTCTGGTCAGTCTAACCGTACCGATATAGAAGTCAAATGTCTTCGAAAAAGATTCCTCTGAGCTGACTGATTTGTGCCCAACACTGTACAACAACGTTTTATCTGGCAGATAGGCTACAGCCATGCGCGATGCCATGGCGGCAATGATCTGTAGATCCTCACATGTATTATCGCTATGTCTGAACAGTTGCGGATCTTTTAGGTATTCGGCCATCATGGCGTCACGCCGCCACAATGCCGTCGATAGATGTGGGTATGGTCTTAACTCTCTGTTGAGAAGTGGCATCAAAATCTTTCCCTTTTCAAAGACTATTGTTTTCTCACTGTTATGCCGATAGGAGATTGTCTGTCCGTTGATGATGTCGTTAAACTCCCATGCCGTGTGTACCAGCCCCACATGGCTGTTCTGTTCCAAAAAATCAAACTGTTTCTGCAATTTGTACGGATCACTCCAGCTGTCGTCGCCCGCACAGTCGGCCAGGTATCGGCCTGTGCAATTCAGCATAGTGTCGAAGTAGTTGTCGATCAGCCCCTTGTTCCTTCGGTTGCAATATAGTCGTATTCTGTCAGGATAGTCTGTCTGATATTTTCGGCATATCTCAGCTGTCGCATCATTTGAGCCATCTTCACCGATCACTATTTCTATTTGTCCGTTGAAGCGCTGGGCGACAATCGATTCCAGGCATCGGGCTATTGTGGATTCCTGATTATAGGTCACTACGATGACTGAAATATCTGGCATATCTTTGGATATGGATTCCGGTGTTGATATTACCGATATCGGGTTCTCTGTGATTGGCATTACAAGATGAAATTTGGTGGCCTGTATCAGCAGACCCTATGATGCTCGTATTAGCAGATTGTTTTATGTTTGTATTATCAGACCTGCATATTATGACAACGCGAATTTAGTCACTTTATTGGCACAGCCAATTACATATCATAGCTTTTTCTTTATGAGACCAAGTCCATAGGTTTTATCTGTCTTATATGTCTTATATGTCCGATTAGCTCTATATAGTATATTTCCGGAGAGTTTGGAGCAGAGGATTCCCTTTATGTCCTATCCTTTGCCGCGCAATTTTACATAATAGCGGTTATGGGCAAAAAGTATATAGTCGTGAAAATGGGTATCCTACCATGTCATCAGTCAGAATCGTAAAAGTCGTTAATGATGGATATTCAGATATTCAAAACCCTGATATTTTGAAAATAAAGATACATTACGTAACTTTGCGAAAAGAACCAGATCACGATTATATTGCATGCAGTCAGCCATATTATCATCAACAATAGCAACGGTCATAAACCGTTCAGCCATGCGGTTTATGACCGTATTGGCCGTTTCGGTTATGTTGATGTTGTGCGGCTGTCTGCAGTTTCATCATCATGATAATGACGGGCATCTTTGCATGCATGTCGCTGCGTCAGATCATCATGCTGACAAAAATGACATCGGATCCGAACCCGATGAATGTTCGCTGCATCTGCCGTCGGTTACCGACCAAAAACGTATAGAACACTGTGTGTCAGTGCAGCAGTTTGATATCCTGTCGGATCTTTGTCCCGCTTATGGCTGGTGTCCGATCCTTTTGTTTGCAGTCACCAAGCTAAAGACCGAATATCAATATCCCGTATTATCCGATAAACCATTCAGATACATTAGTTTCAGAGCACCACCGTGTGCATGATATTTCTGTCATAGAAAATATCTACACGTTAAATAAAGTTCTAACTATACATCTGAAACAAATATGAATCGGAATATCAGTATTATACTCCCCTGCTTTGTCGCGGCCTTTTCAGTCATGTCGTGCGGGGAACACCACCATGCGGAATCAAAAGAGGAAGCACATCTCGATCATGATCACGGTGAGGAAATCGTGATACATCATGAAGAAGCCGAACGGTTCGGAATCAAGACTACAACTATTGCTCCGGCTGAATTCCATAGCATCATTCCAGCAAGTGGTTCAATAGAATACGCACCTGAAAGCAACATCATGATAAGCAGTCCTGTCGCCGGACGACTTACATTTGCAAGCCGTATTTCGGTGGGTTCGTCAATCAGCGCAGGCCAGCTTATAGCCGATATACGGCCTGAAGGCGTAAGTGGAGGCAATGTCGATGCCGCAGCCAAGGCTCGTATGGATGCCGCCCGCCGCGAATTGGATAGAATCACTCCTCTGTATGCCGACGGCATCGTCACAGCACGCGATCTGAATGCCGCACGTCAGGCCTATCAAGAGGCTCAGGCGGCCTATTCGTCGACTGCGGCATCAGGCAGAGTCACATCGCCGATCGCCGGCATTGTCGCCGCATTGCCGGCTAATAACAATGAGATCGTAGGCGTCGGTACGCCAATAGCCATAGTTGTACGGCAGGGACGCTTGACCTTAAGAATCGAGGTTGCTGAAAAGTACTACCCTGCTCTTGCCGGAGTGACTTCATGCAACATTCTTACTCCCGGATCCGACCGATGGATTGCGCTCAGCGAGCTCGATGGCCGCAAAGAGGGCGTAGTTTCAGGCAACGCCACTGAATCAAGACAGGGATATGTGACAGTCATATTTTCTTTTGTCAACGACGGTTCTGTCAGCCCAGGTGCATTCGCCGAAGTCAATATGTTGTCACAGCCAATACCTGACGTTATTTCTATCCCGGCTGAGGCTGTAACCGAACAGCAGGGACAGACATTCGCTTATCGTCGCATAGACGATCACGGATATGAAAAAGTGCCAGTAACGTGCGGAATGACCGATGGCCGGATGATAGAGATTAAAAGCGGACTGAAGCCCGGCGATGAAGTCGTGACCGAAGGCACTGTGTTCGTCAAACTTGCTGAAACCAAGGGGAATGCTCCTGAAGGACATTCTCATAATCATTGATTTTTTGACGATATGCTAAACAAGATATTAAGGATATCGCTCTCCAACAGAGCGATCACACTCATTATATCCGGGCTGTTGCTCATCTGGGGTTGTCTGACCATGCTTCGCACCGATGTCGATATTTTCCCCGATCTCAATGCGCCCACGGTGGTAGTGATGACTGAAGCTCCTGGAATGGCGCCTGAAGAGGTGGAAAAAACAGTTACATTCCCTATTGAAACGGCGCTTAACGGAGCTACCGGAGTCAGACGGGTGCGCTCTTCGTCATCTACAGGATTCTCAATCGTATGGGTGGAGTTTGACTGGGATTCCGATGTCTACAAATGCCGCCAGACTGTAGGCGAAAAACTGTCGTCTGTGGCATCCGGGCTTCCCGCGTCGGTCGGAGCGCCGACCCTTGGTCCGCAGTCGTCAATACTCGGCGAAATGCTGATTATCGGCCTGACAAGCGATTCCACATCGATGATGCAACTCCGGTCGATTGCCGACAGGATCATAACTCCTCGCCTGCTTTCGCTCGAAGGCGTTTCGCAGGTGTCTGTGATAGGCGGTGACGTCAAGGAATACCAGATTTTGCTCTCTCCCGAAAGAATGAGACACCACGGCGTGAGTCTTGACAACGTCATGGAGGCAGTGGAATCTTTCAACGACAATGCTTCGGGAGGCATCCTTTACGATTATGGCAACGAATACCTGATCAAGGGTGATATCACGACTGTCAGGGCTGAGGAAATAGAGCTTGCGGCAGTGGCAACGTCGTCGGGAAAACATGTGACTATCGCCGATATTGCCGAAGTGAAGCTCGGACCGCAGACACCACGGCTCGGAGCCGCATCGGTCAATGCTGAACCGGCTGTGCTTATCACAGTCACCAAGCAGCCGCATCAAGGCTCCAAGGAGTTGACAAATAATATCATATCGGCTCTTGACGATATCACTGCCACACTTCCCGCCGACATCCACGTGTCGACCGACATATTCAGGCAGAGCGATTTCATCGATGCATCTATATCCAATCTGCAGACCTCACTGTTCGAAGGCGCGGTTTTTGTCATCGTGGTGTTGTTTTTCTTTCTTATGAATCTGCGCACGACATTGATTTCGCTTGTAGCGCTTCCACTTTCCATCATTGTCACACTGCTTATTCTTGGCAAGTTGGGATTTACGATCAACACCATGAGCCTCGGAGGCATTGCGATCGCAATCGGATCGCTTGTGGACGATGCCATAGTGGATGTGGAGAATGTATATCGACGGCTTAAATCCAACCACCTGATGCCCCCTTCGTCACGCCAGCCGGTGATCAGCATCGTCTACGAAGCATCGCGAGAAGTGCGTCTACCAATCCTCAACTCATCACTGATCATCATAGCAAGCTTCCTGCCGCTATTTTTTCTTTCAGGTATAGAGGGCCGCATGCTTAAACCGCTCGGCATATCGTTTATAGTGGCTCTGACAGCATCCACGATCGTGGCGCTCACAGTCACCCCCGTTCTCTGCAGCTATCTGCTTGGCTCGGAGAGAGCGGCTAAGGCACTCGACAAAGATCCGTGGCTGACACGGAAGATACGTGCCGTCTATGCCGGTCTGCTCGACTGGGCTATGCGCCGTCAGCGCATTGTGTTGGTTACCACTGCCCTGCTCTTTATGGTCGCAGCCGGAATATTCTTCACGCTTGGTCGCAGCTTCCTGCCTCCGTTCAATGAAGGATCGCTGACGATCAACATCAGTGCGCTTCCCGGCATATCTCTTGAGGAGAGCGACAAGGTCGGACGTGAGGCCGAACGCATCATTCTTTCCACACCGGAGATCATCACCACCGCCCGAAAAACCGGCCGTGCCGAACTCGACGAGCATTCATTCGGCGCCAACGTTTCGGAGATTGAAGCGCCATATCGTCTTGACGGACGATCGCGACGTGAAATGGTCAACGAACTCCGCCATAACCTGTCGGCTTTGCCCGGTGTCAATATCGAAATCGGACAGCCCATAAGTCATCGCATCGACGCGATGCTTTCAGGCACAGAAGCACAGATAGCCATCAAGATCTTTGGCGACAACCTTGAGACTCTGCATCATCTGTCGCTTCAGATCGGCGAAAATATAAAGCAGATCCCGGGTGTGGTGGATGTAAATGTCGAACAAGCCACCGGACGCCCGCAGATTGATATCAGGCCGCGACGTATCATGATGGCCAAGTATGGGGTCACCAATCAGGCACTGGCCAAAGCCATCAACGTCATGATTGCCGGACAGCCCGTATCGCAGGTATATGAGGGCAATATGCCCTATGATGTGACTGTAAAAGCTTCCGACAGAGCCCGCTCTACTATCGACAATATGTCGGAAATAACCGTAGAGAGCGATCAGGGCCCGATACCCTTGAGCTACGTCGCCGAGATTGTTTCCACGACCGGTCCAAATACAGTCAACCGCGAGAATGTCAGCCGCCGGACTGTTGTTTCGGCCAACGTCGACGGGCGCGATCTTCGCAGCGTCATCAATGATATCAGGAGCAGCATCGATGCAGATGTCACACTTCCTGAAGGCTATCACATCGCTTACGGCGGACAGTTTGAAAGCGAGGCATCAGCTTCGCGCACTCTTCTGTTGGCTTCAGCCGCCGCTCTGTTGGTGATCCCGTTGCTGCTATATCAGGAATATAAGAACTTCAGGCAGCCGCTTATCATCATGATCAATATGCCGCTGGCCATGATAGGTGGTATTCTTATACTTCGTGTCACATCCGGCGAAATCAATATTCCGGCCATTATCGGCTTTATAGCACTGCTCGGCATAGCCACCCGCAACGGAATGCTTCTTATATCGCGCTATAACACTCTCAAAGCCGAAGGAGAAGGATTGTCAGAACGTATCCGCCATGGATCGGTCGACCGTCTTAATCCTATCATCATGACGGCACTGACATCGGCGCTCGCACTCATTCCTCTTGCTGTAAGAGGATCAGAGCCGGGCAATGAGATACAATCCCCTATGGCTATAGTGATTCTCGGCGGACTGCTGACGTCCACTTTCCTCAACCTTGTTGTTGTACCGGTCATTTACAGAATTTCAGAAACATATAATCAACGGAAATGAAATCGATACTATTGTTTTTGGCTATTATATCGCCAGTCGCAGCGTCGGCGCAGACTGCATTGGATTTCAACCGTGAGGCCTATATAATGGCTTCCGGCAGCTATTCGCTTGCAGTCGATTCGCTGTCGCTTGCTGTCGACATGGAGGATCTCAAAAGTTCCAACAATCTGCAGGATCCTGAAATAGAGATAGGATACCTGTGGGGTGAGAAACCAACCGGCAATAAATGGAATGTCAGCGTAAGTCAAGGATTCGACTGGCCCGGAGCCTACTCGGCCAGAGCCAAGGGTATCAAGGCTGCGCAGGAAGTCATAGGGCTTACCCGCCGGGCAGGGCTGCTTTCAAGAATGCTTGAAGTCAAACAGGCCATGATCGACGTTGTTTATTCAGCTAAAAATATGATGCTTACGCGTCAGATGACCGATACGATAGCTTCAATGTGTGCTATATCCCGCAAGGCTATGGAAGGTGGCGAGATCACCCGGCTCGACATGAATATGATGGAAATCGTGCGTATAGGCATGGAGGAGGAACTCCGCACCGCCGTGGCGGAGTTCGACGACAAGGTTGCCGCACTGACAGTGCTGAATAACGGGCACGACTGCTCTACTCTGGTTGAGCGTCTGACTGATTATCCCGACGAAATGATACTTCCGTTGGAGTCATATCAGCGTCAGATCACCGAAAATGACCCGATGATTAAGGCAGGGCGCAAGCAGATGAAAGTTGACGAAAAAATGGTCAAAGCCAGTCAGATGATGTCATATCCGGGGGTCTCTGTGGGATATACGTATGAAAACGAAGGCGATGAACGATGGCATGGAGTCACTTTCGGACTGACATTGCCTATCTTCTCCAACCGGCATGCGACATCCAAAAGCCGACTGACAGCCATGCAGAATCGCCTGAAGGCCGAAACCGCTCTTAACGAGGCGACAGTCATGATTGAGAACGATCGTCGCAAAGCACTCGATCTATATCGCAATTACACGAAGTATGATAAAGTGATAAACGGCGATGACAATATCGCACTGCTCAGGAAGGCGTATCGTGCAGGACAGATGACCTGCATAGAATACCTTACGGAAGTCAAGTTCTTTCTTGAGGCACGGCGCACTTTCCTTCAGACAGAGTATCTTTATCACCTTGCCCTCGCACGCCTCAACCGTTATTCGATGACGTTCTGATTCCCGCTCAGTGTTCCTGAGGATTCCACCATGATTTCTCAAACTATAATGCAGCAGCGCCCGGTGTCGTCTGATATCACCGGGCGCTGTTGTTTTAATGGATCAGATCACTCTTTCTCTCTGAATGTGCGAGCCATCTGGCTGCGTGCCACGTCGAGCTGGCGTTCCAGACGAGTCTTCTCAAGCTGCGCCTTATGAAGGCGTCCCACTATCACCGATGCCTTGTGCACGCTTCCAAGAGCCTCGGCTTGATCTTTAGGAAGAGTCATGGTGTGATTTTTCTTTTCGCCGAAAAATGTGGCCTTGATCTCGTCGCCGGTATGCCTTTCGGCAAATACGCCGAGAGTGTCGCATTCCGAAGGCATAAAATTGATGATCTCTACTCCGCGGCTTCTGTCGTTGCGTTCGCCGTCGTGTGCTACACGTGCCGACATCACTTCATCATCGCCCGATTTAAGGCCTACGGCCGTGCTCTCTGTGCCTTTGGGACAACTCGATACAACAGTATATATACCGTCGGCACTCATTCTCGCATAAAGTCCCGGTTTTTCGGCCGGCACCTTCCCTTTAAGGGCTTTGGTCGTGTAGTATCCCTCAAAAGAATCTTCTACAAAAGCCATGACATCCTTGACGGCATCGGCCTCGATGGTGAGCTGTACAATCATGCTGTCGGCCGTCGACAGCTCTTTGAGCGTTAACATTTCCATTATGCGAGGGCGAAGGCTCATGGCGTCGCGGCGCACCTCTACCTCCGCGGCATAACGTGAGTCGACCGAATCAAGCAGTGCAAGTGCACCGGGATAATCGCCCGATACCGCCATTGACTCGGCCTGCGAAAGCAGTTCACGGGCAGCCTTTGAATTATCCGAACAGCCCGACAATATCATTATCGAGAGGCTTCCGGCAAGCATACTTTTACAAAATGCGTTCAACATCTTTTACTCCTTTTACAGTTTTGATTTTTTTGATCAGATTGCCTAATGTGGCTATGTCGGACACGCCAACTGTCATTGTGCCTTTGAACAGACCGTCATGTGAATCAATGGCGATGCTGCGCAGACTCGTGTCCTTCTCTTTGTTGATAATTGATGAAATGTTGGTCACGATGCCGATATCGTCGTGTCCTACGACATGGAGCGTACATGCAAACTGATGCCCGTTTTTGCCCGACCATCTCACCGGTATCACCCTGTAGGGATAACGCAGTCGGATGTTCGACGCGTTCGGACAATCCTCCCGGTGGATCTTTATGACACCCTCTGACGAAACAAAGCCAAACACCTTGTCGCCATATATGGGATTGCAGCATTTCGACATACGATAGTTGACCCCTTTTATATTGTCGCCGATCACCAGCACATCGTTGGCCTGCGAATCGTCATCGGTAGGCTGTTGCAATGAGAATTCCTCGGCCGATCGCACCTCTGCCGCGACTTCCTGATGACTGTCTATGTTTTCCAGACAGGTCATCACTGTTGCAGGATCGATAGCCTCCTCGGCAATACTGCAGTAAAAGTCGGTAGCTGTTTTGAAACCAAGCTTCTTGATCACTTTCGTGATTGTCGCGTCGTCGGCTTCCACCTTTCGGTTCTTGAAACGGCGCTGCAATATCTCTTTACCGAGTTCGGCCGATCTCTGCCGGCGTTCGTTAAGGCTCTGGCGTATCTTGTTTCTGGCCTTCGAAGTGACCACAAAGTTGAGCCAGTCGGCCTTCGGGGTCTGATTGCTTGAGGTTATGATCTCTACCGTGTCGCCGCTGCGCAGCTTATGGTTTATGCGACATGTGCGGCCATTGATTTTTGCCCCTGTGCAGGTGCATCCTATTTTCGAGTGGATATTGAATGCGAAGTCGAGCACTGTGGCGCCGAGAGGCAGCTGGAACAGATCGCCTCTCGGAGTGAACACAAACACCTCTTCCTGATAAAGATCCATCTTGAAATCCTTCATCAGTTCCAACGGTCCGCCCTGAGGATTTTCCATCGCCTCCCTCACCTGGTTCATCCACGCATCAAGATTGTTTTCGCTCTTGATACCCTTGTATTTCCAGTGCGCGGCCACACCCTTTTCGGCTATTTCGTCCATCCGGCGTGATCTTATCTGCACTTCCTGTCTC
>NZ_PUED01000259.1 GCF_003024925.1 Paramuribaculum intestinale | reverse complement strand
ATACAGTATTTATTGTTTGTTGCATCTAAATTACTAAACATCAGTGATATTGCCAAAAAAAATCGGCAGCTTTTTCAAGCTGCCGATTCAACTTTTTTATGGTGTTCCTTATCCCGAACTCGCGTTTCCTAATTTCAGACTTGATTATCTTGACCTGATTGATATAGAGCCGGGCGACAGTAAGAAATGGAATGATAGACTTACTGACGACGGCCGTTGGGAGCATAATCTGTATAACTTCCTTGTTCTGGCTCTGCGCAAACTGCTTTTTACATTGCCATCTGAAGGAAAACTTGAAGGAACAGTGAGACGAGACGGGGGCCCGCTCCATGAAGCTGTCAGGGAGGCAATGATCAACTGCATCACGTATTGCGACTACCTGCTTGGAGGTGTGCTGCGCATTGACCGTCGCACCGACAGGATAGTGATGCGGAATCCCGGTACGCTCCGAATCTCCCCCGAGCGTATATATAATGGCGACTATACACAGGCTCGTAACAGCACAATCCAGAAGATGCTACGAATGATAGGATTCGGTGACAATATCGGGTCTGGCTTCATGAAGATAATCAAGGCATGGGACACCCTCGGATTCAATAATCCTGAAATCCATGAAGAGCCAGAAGTAAACGAGGTGTGGCTGACATTGCCTTTATCTGTGAAATCACAGATAAATTCACAGGCATATTCACAGATAAATAACGGGCATAATATTAAGGATTACAGCAGAGTAGATATTGATGACAATTCGGATTCACAGATAATTTCACACATAAATTCACACTCGGATTTATCTGTTATCCAACGCTCAATCCTTAAACACATGGTCTCATTCCCTGAATCTTCGATAGAGGAAATCGCCAATGCGCTTGGAACGAAACCCGAGTCAATACGTTATCAACGTCGTCTTATGCAGGACAAAGTCGTTACCGAAAAGGCTGGCTCCAACAAAGCCGGTCAATGGAAGATAACTTTTATAGGATGATATGATTGGAGGTTCTTTCCCAATTTAATCCAAGAGATAAGGAAGCCGTAAAACTCGATATATGAAATAATTGTTATAACTTTGTAATCTAACAGTACGGAATTATGTCAGAACAGGAAATGAATTCATATCGTTTCACTTCGGGACAAGAGCCGAGTGATGAGATGTTGGCACAGCTTATGAAGGAGGTTGCTCATGATGCCAAGGTGCGTCAGGAGCAGGCAACCGCTGCTTATTTCTCTGAAATGCGTCGAGAAGCCGAAGTCGTAAAGGCAAAATGGGCTGATCGCATTAACAGTGCAATAAATGGTTAAAGCTGGGAGAAAGCCGGAACTCATAGTGATAGCCGGGCCTAACGGGTCTGGTAAGACTTCTGTAACCCAGAAATTCCTTCATCACGAATGGGCTGATGGCACTGTCTATATCAATCCCGACCAGATTGCCAATGATAAATTCGGCGATTGGAACTCTCGGGAGGCTGTGCTACAGGCAGCCAACTATTGCGCCGAATGGCGTGAGCAGTGCCTCCGAGACAAAGTGAGTTTTGTGTTTGAAACAGTCTTCTCCGCTGAAGACAAGATAGACTTTCTTGTCCGTGCCAAGGAAGCCGGATTCTTTATCCGTGTATTCTTTATATCTACAAGTCATCCGTCCATCAACGCCTCCCGAATAGCAAAAAGGGTCATGGAGGGAGGACATGATGTGCCAATCCGGAAGATAATATCCCGATATACCAAGTCTATAATCAACTGCGAGGCGATAGCATCGTTGGTTGACCGCCTTTATGTCTATGACAATTCGGTCAATGACCGGGACGCGCAGATTCAGTTCAGACTGACTGACGGCAGACTTGAAAAGATGTATGTCGATGAACTTCCGGCATGGGCAAAAAATATCATACCTGATCAATAATGAAAATCACTACCATATCAGAAGAACAGATTTACGCTCTTGAACAGGCAATTTGTTCCGCCGTTCAGGAGCGTATTGATACCGACCCGGATGTGGCAGACTGCAACCTTCGCATCAATCCGGACAACTGGCTTGTCCAAGTGATGTATTTAGAGGAAAGCAATCTGACTGCGCCCAATCGTGACGTTGCTCTTCTCAACCTCATGTACGACCTCAAAGACTCCTACGGCGGCAATGAAATCTGGATTCTCAATGATGAAGCCATCCACGACCTCGCAAAATCATACAGAGAACTGATAGAAATGGATTACTGCTTGAACTAACGACATAACCGCAAAATTTGGCAGCATAAGAGCTTAAGGTTAAAGCGATTCACATTCGCTATCCTCAAGTCTGAGATATTCGGTTATTGCTGATTTCATGCTCTCAATGTCAGGAGTTGTAAGAATAGGCATCAAGGCACCTAATAACCTAACGTGGGGAAAAAGAATATAACTAAATATAGTTGGTTGCAATGATTATCAGCTATTTAGCAAATTGCGAAATTTGATTGATTTGTGGCTTTTTCTACTTATTTTCGCATTTAGTACACAATTGGATATTCTCAACAAATTGACCCCCTATGGATTATTTAAATTGACCCCCATTGATAACCTGTGATTTTTGGACAGTTTTTACAGGGGTTGACAATAGGGTCTGGGGGATTCTGATGGCGTGTTGAT
>NZ_PUED01000258.1 GCF_003024925.1 Paramuribaculum intestinale | reverse complement strand
GTATAGAATGGATTGAAAGAAATCGGGCTGTCCTCGGTGTAGGTGTAATATACACCATCCTCGCCATGCGTCTTATTATGAATCAGATTGCAAAGGCCCTCGTAAGAGTTTCCGGTGTCAATCAGAAGGATATGCGCTCCCTGTTCATAATATTGGCGGACAAAATGGTTGGTGAAGAACGACTTGCCGCTACCTGACGGCCCAAGAATGAACTTGTTGCGGTTGGTCGTTACACCTTTCTTCATCGGCTCATCCGATATGTCGAGGTGTATCGGTTTCCCGGTCAATCTATCTACCATCTTTATCCCGAATGGTGACAGGCTGCTACGGTAGTTGGTCTCGGCAGTGAAAAAGCAGACGGCAGGTTCAATGAAAGTGTAGAAACTTTCCTCGGCTGGAAAATCAGCTTCGTTGCCGGGCATTGCCGACCAGAACAGTGTCGGGCAGTCGATGGTATTGTGCCGTGGCATACAACCCATTGTCGCCAACTGTCCCCCGACATCATTCTTGATACGCCGCAGTTCCTCGGTATCGTCGCTCCATACCATTATATTGACATGACAGCGGACGGAGGTCAGCCCGTATGAATGAGCCTCGTTGAGATAGCGGTCAATCCACTCCTTATTAATGGCATTGCTACGGCTATACCTCGAAAGGGAATTCATATTTCGGGCAGTCTTCTCAAACTTCGCCAAGTTCTCATCGTGGTCGTCAATCAGCACATACTGGTTGACGATATGGTTGCAGGGCAACAGCAACCCAATGGGACTTGCAAATGAGAGGCGGCAGTCACTCCTGTCAGTCGATAACCGCTCATAACGGTTATCGGTGCTGACCTTTGCGGGGAGATCATCTGTGTCGGATAGAGTGTGCAGACAGAGTATCTTGTCTCCAATCCGCATCTGACGGGCATCGAGGTCTATGTCTTCCAGACAGGTAACATCGTCCATTGTCAGCGACATATACTTCTCGATAAGACCGGAAGTATTCTCTGTTCCCACCAGTTCATCATCAGATAGGCGACGCAACTTGATATAGCCGGTGTCATTGATGATGCGCTCAAACTGTTCCACCGACTCCATGAACTTGACAACCATCTCGTGATTGAGTTCCTTCGGAGTGATTCGACCACGGCAAAGAGTGGAAAAGTTGCTCTGCTGACGTGCCCGTTCCTTCGTGGTCTTTGTCAGGAACAGATAGCTCCTGTGGGCGAGGTACGGACGCTCATTGAAGTGGCGTTCAAATGAACGGTCAAGGAAAGAGAGGTCATCTTTCTGCAACTCCGGCTGATATTTCTCGGAGCAGAACCAATCCTGCTTATGCACCACCGAATAGTGTGGCAATACCTTGATTGCCTTGCACCATGCTCCGTGCATGGCTTCATATTCGACAGATGTTACCGTGAAAAGTTCCGGCAGGCTGACCTCAAACGCAACCGTTATATCAGCGTCTTTGCTGATGATGCAGCCGTGTTCAACGGCAAGCAGCGGCAGCTTGGATTCCAGTGTTGTGGCTTTCAGTATATTTCTCATCGTTTTCTACCTTTAATCATTCGGTTAAGGCACAGACGGTTGATGATGTAGCGCGGATGATATTTCACAGCGGCAAGTTTCATCAGACCGTATTGCCCATACTTGGCATTGAGGTGGA
This sequence comes from Paramuribaculum intestinale, assembly GCF_003024925.1. Lineage (GTDB taxonomy): Bacteria > Bacteroidota > Bacteroidia > Bacteroidales > Muribaculaceae > Paramuribaculum > Paramuribaculum intestinale. The sequence goes on along the minus strand of NZ_PUED01000258.1, from coordinate 969 downwards.
AGGTGAGCCAGACAAGGACTGAGGCGGCAGTAACGCCAAATCCTATGCAGATCCATTGGGACAGGCCGGCGATATACATGATGACGAACACCACGAACAGGGCGAGCAAGCCCCCGGCAAAGATGAACAGATACTGCGCCTTCAGACCCTTGTACTCTACCGACCGTCCTATGCCTTTGTTTATAGCATATTCGGCCATTGGCTCAGATGATTAGAGGAAGAACGAGCGGAGGATTGTAGCGGCCACAATCAGGAAGATACAGGCTCCGAACCACGAGGCGGCAGTCTTTGTGGTATCGGGATCACCGCTCGACCACTTGGAATAGACCTTGACACCACCGATGAGACCGACAACCGCGCCGATGGCGTATATGAGCTTGGTGCCCGGGTCGAAATATCCTGTTACGAGCGATGTAGCTTCATTGATACCCGCCAGACCGTTTCCGGCGGCAAACATTTCAGAGGCGCAGGCGGCCATGATAGCCACAAGCATCATTTTCGCAACATTAAATCGGCGTGATGGCGTGTTACACCATGCAATGCCTCGGCTATACAGACTTTTGAGAATCTTAATCATAAATTTTGGGTTGGTTTTGATTACTCCGTAGAGCGATGGATCAGTGGTAAATGTTGAAGTCAATGGCATCAATACCCTCAGTGTTTATATCGGCATGATATACAATCTTTTTCGGTTTGGGGGTATCTGTTTTATCGACTTGGGTGGCAGTAGTGTCAGCCTTCTCCTTTGGGATGTGACATTCAATCATCAGGATACGTTTCTGAATCACAGGGTCGAGCTTGATTACCTCAAAGATTGCAGCGTCACCCGCTTCAGACAGGACTCTTTTTGTGGTCTCGATGTCTTCCGGGTTATCGGACTTGCCTTTGAGTACCTTCATTGTTGTATCCATCTGTTTGAAGTCAATTCCGTCAGCCATAGGTGGGGCCGGGGTCGGTGCCTCTCCTGTC
>NZ_PUED01000257.1 GCF_003024925.1 Paramuribaculum intestinale | reverse complement strand
GTATCGGCACTGACCGCAGTCCTATCATTTGTGCAGACTCTCTCGAAAAGCAGCCCGAGAAACTTTTTGATGTCATACTCGCAAATCCACCGTTCGGCACACGCCCTGCCGGTTCGGTCGATATTCAGCGCGATGACTTCATCACTGAGACAAAGAACAATCAGCTCAACTTTCTGCAACATATCATGATGTCGCTCCGCAATGGCGGTAGTGCCGCTGTCGTGCTGCCTGACAATGTTCTTTTCGAGGGTTCAGGCGAAGCGATACGCCGCAAATTGCTGACAGATTTCAATCTCCACACAATTCTGCGTCTTCCCACCGGTATATTTTATGCTCAGGGAGTTAAGGCAAACGTACTGTTCTTTACCAAAGGTGAGCCTACACGCGATGTATGGTTCTACGACTACCGCACCGGAGTGAAACATACTCTCGCCAACAACAAGCTCGAACGCCGCCACCTTAACGATTTCGTGTCCTGTTATAATCCCGACAACATTTCGGCACGAACGGAAACGTACAACGCCGAGACCGAACCAAACGGACGCTGGCGCAAATATCCGGCTGAAGATCTGCTCAAACGCGACAAGACCTCGCTTGACATCACATGGATGAAAATCGAGGACACCGACGACCGCACCCTTGCCGAGCTAATGGCTGACATTGAAACAAAAAGCAACAACATAGCCTCTGCGGTCGCTCAGTTAAAGGAATTGTTTTCCGAGCTTAACCTTAACGAAGTCAACGAATAAGCCATGGGTAAGACAGTAACTACATACCTCGTGGACGGAGATCCCAAAGGAACCCGCTATGCTTTTATCAGCAATAAGATATGCCAGATGTTTGTCGTGCCACGTTCAAATCTTGACTATCTCGACAAACAGAAGAAACTACACAAGCCGGCATTCTATATTCTTATTGGCGAAGATGAAATGGCAAAACCGCAGGCTTATATTGGAGAAACCGAAAACTTCAGGGAGAGGGTAAAAGACCATGACCAAAAGAAAACCTTTTGGCAGAAAGCTCTTATATTCGTTTCAAAAGATGCGGATATGACCAAAACAGATGTGCAATATCTGGAATATCTTGCCGTGCAACAGGCAAAGAATATCAACCGATATGGTCTTCAGGAAAACAAGCAGACTCCGAAAGAACCGAACCTTCCGGAATATCAGAAAGATGCTATGGATGAGTTCTTCGAGGACATCAAATTCCTGACATCTTTTATTGGGATAAGCATTTTTGAAACAGCTTCGGTTAATCAACTACCCGTTTTCCATTTTAAGCGTAGAGGCGCAAATGCAAAAGGTGTGTATGATGGAAATGGCTTTACTGTATTGCGAGGGAGTATATTATCCAAAGATACTGTAAACTCTTGCCATACCATCGAAAGACGGGAAATGATTATCAAGGATTACTCTCAGACAAATGAAAATGGCAACCCGGTTTTGACATCCGATATTTCATTTTCAAGTCCAAGTACAGCTGCGAGCATTTGCGGAGGATGCAGCTCAAATGGCTGGGTAGAATGGAAAAACGATAAGGGACAGACCCTTGATGAGATTTATCGTAATAAGTGACAATTATGGATACTCAGAAACTACGCCAGCGCATACTCGACCTCGCCATCCGTGGTAAACTCCTGCCACAAGACCCCAATGACGAACCGGCATCCGTCCTTCTCGACCGCATCCGCGCCGAGAAGGAACGTCTCATAGCCGAGGGCAAACTCAAACGCCCCAAAGCAAAAAAATCTACCGATAAATCCCACTATCAGAACTTCACCCCGCCTTTCGACATCCCCGAATCATGGCAGTGGGTTAAAATAGATGAAATAGCATCATCGAATATTGGATTAACATACTCGCCTCAGGACATCGTAGATGATGGTGTCCCTGTTTATCGTTCTAATAATATCAGGGATAACAAAATCTGTTTGGACGATATTGTTTATGTGTCTTGCCCTATACTTGAGAAACAATATCTTAACAACGGAGACCTTTTAATATGCGCTCGAAATGGCAGCAGAAGATTAGTCGGGAAAAATGTTATCATTGAAAATTTAGAACGTCCCACTTCATTTGGTGCTTTCATGGCTGTATGTCGTAGTTGTTATAATCCGTGGATAAAGCTTTTATTGGATTCTGCGTATTTTAATAGCTATTTGGATGAATCTAACTCTACAGCTATCAATCAAATTACGCAAAAGATGCTATTAGACTTTATCTTACCTTTACCGCCAAAAGAAGAACAAAGTCGAATAATTTCAGCATTTCATTCTATCGTAGGTGTTATAGATGGTATCGACCAAAGTAAAAAAAATCTGAGTGAAAGTATTGCCAATCTGAAGTCCAAGATCCTTGATCTTGCGATGCAGGGCAAACTCGTGCCGCAAGACCCGGCGGACGAGCCTGCCGCCGAGATGCTCCGTCGCGTCAATCCAAAGGCAAAGATAATAACGGATAACCCACATTATCCGCAATTGCCGGATAACTGGGTGCTGACCACCATTGATTCGGTCTGTGATTATGGCTATTCAGAGAATGTTAACGTTGATGAAATTGCCCTTTCTGAGTGGATACTTGAATTGGAAGATATCGAAAAAGATAGTGGGTGCGTTGTTGCTCAGAGGTCTAAGAAAGATAGAAC
>NZ_PUED01000256.1 GCF_003024925.1 Paramuribaculum intestinale | reverse complement strand
GCTCTATGTTACAAAAGATTCGATCAAATGAGTATGAGTATAAGTTTATTTATCCGGCACAAATACTGGGAGGGAAACCGCTATTGAAATCAAAAACTCTGACTATAGAATATGCAACCTCAGATTTTATATTTGCTGAAAGAATTAAGAGGGGGGAACCCCGCCTTGTTGTATTCTATTTTGGAAATCTTTCATCGAAAGGATTTACAAATTTATATGATGCTTTGATTTTTTACAATTTGGTAGAGCAAGACCAAAAAGTAATAGTCTATTTCTATGGTTCAGAGGTCGAAAATCGTGAGAATTTAGCAGAAGGGAAACGAATTTTCAAGAATAAAAATCTCGATGTTGCATTTAAGCCACTGCCAATTTTGAGCATATCGACCGAACCATCCATTTTATCTAAAAACAGTGATCAAGATGACTAAGCAACCTCTAACTTACCCATCTCCTCAGGACTTGGAATTTATTCTTTGCACATGTGTAAGGAAATGTGATCTATTGACCTTTCTTAGAAACCGGTCTGTATTTCTATTCAACGCTTCCATTGAAGATGCCGCTAAGGAAGTTGCGCGATATCTATATAGTGCTGATTCTCTCGAAGAATTAAGGGCACTGGCATATAGGTCTTCTAATAACAAAATACTTAGTGGTTTTCATTTGTTTAGTGATAAGGAATTTGCACTTGACAACATCTATAATGATATTAGAAACAAGGGACTTTTGACATCTAAAGGTTACAGACTAAACACAATCGCCAAAGTAACTGAATCGGATAAAATCTATTTTGAAGGAACACTGTCTTATCTTAAACAGTCTGCTGGTAGAATAAACTTTATAAGAACAGAAGAACGAGATGTAGCTTTTAAAATGTATCAAATTTCTGATACTGAGTGGCAAGTAGAGGTTGATGGTGCTAAATCCAGTGATGGTAAAACTGTTATGAGTATGTTGGGAGATGTTGCAAAGAAACGCGGAATTGAAACCAAGTCACTGCGTATAGACAGATTGACAAATGGAGATACAATATCTTTTTTTGATAAACTCGCAAAAGAGGGTCTCCCAAACACGTGGGAAATTGTAGACATTGGACGAATTAACATAAAACGCGAACCAGGGACAAAAGTTGATGATTTCGGTGACGATGAACAAGAAGTTGAACAAGAGCAGTTGTCTGGAATAACAAATGCCATATTAGAAGGCAAGAACTTACGTGAACATCAGTTTGTGAGAAATGCAGAAGAATCTGGTTATGCATTTACTTCAATGACCTATCTATTTCATAATCATCAAACAGATGAGAAAATTAGAATAAGAGCTGAATTTAAGGGCAGCCCCAAAATTTTCGAGGTTGCATTGGAAGCCTATTTTATAGGCATCGAAGGTAATTCGGATGATGAAAATCAGCTTAGTATACTGGATGATAAGAAAAACCTTAATATCAGGTCTATATTTTGGAATAACGCATGTAGTATTTTTTATGATGTATGCACCAACGTTAACTAATGTTGACTAAGTCTATAACAATCCATTGCTAATCGCATGATTCTATCCTTTATACGTTTTAGATTTAAGTTATGAGAAAGAAGTCGATTCGTTTTTTCAATGACCGCGAGGTGAGGGCGGTCTGGGATGACGAGAACAACTGCTGGTGGTTTTCGGCTACTGACGTGGTGCGCGCTATCAATGATGAGCCGGACTATACGAAGGCCGGTAACTATTGGCGTTGGCTTAAACGCAAGCTGGGGCAAGAGGGCGTTCAACTCGTGAGTCCCACTCACGGGTTCAAATTCGAGGCCCCAGATGGCAAACAGCGCAAGGCCGATGTGCTCAACAGCGAGGGGGTTATTATACTTGCCAAGCATTATCCCAACAATCGTGCAGCTAAGTTTCTTGATTGGTTTACGTATAGCGACAATACTATCGACGGGCAGAGCCGCAAGAAGGCGTATACTCTGTTTGAAAGCGGATTGCTGAACTCTCTGGAGCCGGGCAGCATGAAATGCCTACAACAGATTCATGCCTACCTCTTCGGCGGTCTCTATGAGTTTGCCGGACAGATAAGAACCAAGAACATATCAAAGGGCGGTTTTACTTTTGCCAACTGTCTACATTTCCCGACCATCATTCCTACTATTGAACGTATGCCGGAAACGACGGTAGACGAAATCGCCGACAAGTATGTAGAGATGAACGTCGTGCATCCGTTTATGGAAGGGAACGGGCGTAGCACTCGCATCTGGCTTGACCTGATGCTCCGTCGCTCGCTTAAACGCTGCGTTGACTGGAGCCGGATTGACAAGAATGAATATCTGACCGCGATGAGAGAAAGCGTTATTGACTCAACCCATATCAAAGCCTTGCTGAAAGGTGCGCTGACCGACAAAATCAACGACCGCGAAATGTTTATGAAAGGCATCGACTACTCATATTACTACGAGGAAGAGTAGGCTTACTCTCTAATACCGCCTATGCGTATCGGCGTGCAAAAGTTACGCGGATTATTTGAATTTTGCCTGTAATTTGCCTGTAGAAAATATAAGAAATCTGTATCTTATACCAATCTCCAAGCCCACCAGACTCCCGAGCATCTCGTATGCCATCTTCCGCTTTAAAACAAAAAACAAATTCAACATAACTTGATATTGTCAA
>NZ_PUED01000255.1 GCF_003024925.1 Paramuribaculum intestinale | reverse complement strand
GTATATATAGGAACCATAGTATTTAATGGCTCCCAAAATTCAAGCCAAGACTCAGTTCCATTGTTTGTGAGTTGTGGAGCATTGCTTTCAGTAGATGAATGGGTCTTTTTACATCTAAACCACTTAGCATGAGAAGCATATATGGTGTTATCTGTCATAAGATACACTAAATCTATATACCTTAATCCCGTATCCGTCAGTGCTGAATCATTATGATACTCAAATCCGGTGGCAAATTTGGAACGTCTGAATATACAGCCTTGAAGACCTTGCGGCCCGGGATTTCCCTCTTTTCCATCAAAAACAACCGGCACAGTTTCAGTAGCAACATCAATATTATTCACATAAAGCACAAACTTAATCCATTGACAATTTGCAGGGATGGTTATAGCTGAGGAATAATTTGTGAGGTTGCTGGTAGAATTATCAGTATATCCAATCTGATACTTCAATGTACCCTCAGATGTGACAATGGGGCTTGAATTACCTGTCTGCTTGCGTTTTTCACAAGTAACGGAGGTTGGATGATATTTTCCATCATCTGTTTTCTTAACTTGGGATACACTCGGCACAAGCCAGTAGCGGACGGCATCCGCTCCCGGATTGCCGTCCTTTGGCCTGCGCCTGATAGTGATGCTTCCCTGTGCGTGTAGCATAGGCTTGGTTTAGGTTCAGTCTAAATGTTCAAGAACTTCGTTGGCAATAGCCTTAGCGTGCTTTCGCCACTGCTGATAGTCAGAATACTCGGAGATATACTCCTCGCGCTTTTCCTCGTCGATGTCAGAATCTTCATCCATAACCTCTGTATAGTTGGCGATAATCGCCTGAACATCATCGTTGGAATACTTATCGCTGACGATAGCACTCACAATGTCGTTATAGGTGCGACCCTGCACATCAACCTGATTGCAGTCATAAGTCTGGGGGATGTCCGCATCCTCGTTTTCTTCTTCCTCTGATTCACGTGGAGCGAGAGGTGCCGGGGTGATGTCGTAGAAGACGCGGAGGATACTGCCCTCGGGATACGCGATAATTCCCGAATCGGGAACTGTTGGAAATTGATAGTTACATTTCATTGTGCTGATTGTTTTAGGGATTATTCAAAATAGTAATCGGGAAACTTGCCTCCGATGTCACGTTTCTTGATAACGGTTGAAATCGGAAAGGCGTTTTCTATCTTGGCTGCTTGGTCAAGCATATTCTTCAAGGTGAAAGAATTGGTGATAAATTTACACTTCTCACCATTGTATTCAATCAGAACAACATGTCTTCCATTACCATGTTGGGTTTTGACATCGGTTTGAAACTTTTCCACCTTGATGGGAAGATTAAGAATGCTATCAATCTTTATCTTCTTAACATCGAAGAACTGTTGACCGTCTTTTGTCGTAACACGACCGGATACTCCTATATCTGCAAAGCTCATGTCGTTATTCGTTAATTTGTTCCATAAGTTTCGGCAGTGACCCCATTTACACCATCCCCAATAGGAGGCAAGGACTTCACGCCTACGCTTTTCATCTGTTATTCGTTTTGCTTTTCGTGCGAAAGTTTGCTTTATTGATTTTCTAATCCTGATGTTCGTTGGCGTGAAGCAATAACCCAGAAAGTCTATGCTTCTTCCATCGCCCACCACGTTGCCTCTTTCTTTTCTTCTTCCTATGTTCTCGTCTTTCTTCATCTGTTAGATTTCTGCCTATGGGTGAAACTATGGCGTTGGCTTTAAGAACGACACCTTTTTCAGACGAAAGATGATGAAACATCTTCATCGCCCTAATTGCTTCTGCCTTAGTCCGGGCAAAACCTGCCACATCATCACAGTAGCGAAAGTATGCAGACTTTCTACCGTTCTGCTTCATCTTGTGGTCTATGGAGCTTATTGCGAGATTGCCTAAAGTCTGGCTTGACACTGCCCCAATAGGGGTTCCTCTGATTCCGTATGATTTCATTTTCCAATTCTTTTATGATTTCTTCTCCACTATCATAGGCAAGTATTACCATGTCGATTAGTCGAAGAAACATCTTGTCTTTATAAAGGCGTTCCAAAGATGACCTTACAAGGTCATGAGGCAGACTCTGATAGTATTTCTTAAAATCAGTTTTCCAAAACCATTTAAGTTCAGGATGTCTGCGCAAAGTCCGCTGAACACGTTTAACACCGAAATGCAAACCTTTACCCTTGATACAGGCAAAAGTATCCATTATCAGACTTGCGAAAATCCGAGGGGATACAACCAGCATGATGGCGTGTTGCAATATTCGCCACGGATAATAATTCTGCTTTATAAGCTCCCTTACCTTTCCTGCATCAGTCCTGAGATATTCACTTCTGTAATTAGGCGGTGGAAATTTCAAGGTCAGAATCATCTTTTGCAACTCACGCAATTCGGCTTCTGCGTTTTCATTGTGTGCCTGAATGTACTTATTTGGTATCCTTACCTCTTTTCCATTGACGATGATGAGACGTTTTGCCTTGCCCTCTTGTGCCTTTCGGTCAGCAAGACGTAGATTGTCGATGTTGGCAATACGTTCCATTATGAAGCCCTCACGTTTTGGACGCTTACCGCCACGCATAGCAATGGCTTCCTCATAGATGCGGATACGCTCTATAAGAAGCGAATCAATTTCTTCATAGGTCATTGATTCCCATTGTATATCTTCAAATGGCTTGATAG
>NZ_PUED01000254.1 GCF_003024925.1 Paramuribaculum intestinale | reverse complement strand
CCAGAGGGGGTGAGCACCGTGACACTCCATGTTCTCAGATGGACGTCAATACCAATAGAGATATTTTGTCCGCTGAAATCTTTTTTGTTACTTTGTACCATAGACGTATCGGTTTTGCTGTTAATGTATTTTGCTTTTACAAATTTACATGCAATTGCCCTTACGTCTATCTTTTCTCCTCACTCCTCTCGGGGGAAAGCCTTAGCGGCAAGGGGGCAGACAGCCCCCGTTGAGCGCCCCGTCAGCTAATCTGATGCAAACATAGTGACTTTATTATTTTCTTTTCCTCAGCTATGGGTTGAACACAGAATTTGAACACAGGAGCATGAACACAGAGGGCTGCCATTGGCGGTTGAAACGAGTTGGCGCGGAGTTGTGTTCAGATTTGTGTTCAAGGCAAAAGAAAAAGCAGCTACGATTTGTTTCGCAACTGCTTGATTTTCAAGAAGTGGTCCCACTTGTACTTTGAACTTCAAGGTAACTTATTGTAGGGCAGTTTATTCTCTATGTTAAAGTTCGGAATTGGCTCAGATGAGGCACCTCTGTACTTCATCATTTTGCAACGCCGTTCTTATCTTCGTTTTTGCAAAGTTAATCATTAATTGCCATAGTGCCAAATTAGTCATCTTAAAAGTTCATAAAATGAACTGCCATTAGTTATAAGTTATCCGACATCAGGAACTGCCGTAAGGTCAGATGTTTTATGCCTTCGTAGTTCTGAGAACGTGACATCGGATTCATGGATATGACATACTTGGGATAGTTGTCATGTATCTTCAGCAGATTTCCAAACTCCCGCTCCATTGTCTTGTCGTCAGCGATAAGATACGCCACCTGTATATAGACCGATGTGCCGCCTTTTTCGGCAACGAAATCAATCTCACCGTTGGGAAGTGTTCCGACACTGATCTTGTATCCGAGATTTTTAAGATGTAGATAGACAGCGTTTTCTATTACTTTCTCTATGTCGCCGGTACGGTTAGGGCCGGCAAGCATATTGCGCAGCCCCAAGTCCTCAAAGTAGTATTTGTCGTTGGTCTCCAACAGACGCTTTCCATGTATGTCATATCTCGGCACTTTATTGATGATGTAAGCGTTTGAGGCAGCTTTCAGATAATTTATCGCCGACAACGGGGTCAATTCCACTCGCTGAGATTTGAGATATTTCGACAATGATGTAGCCGATACAAGTTGCCCCGCGTTGTCGCTGACGTATGACATCAGGTTTTCAAACAGTGTCACATTGCGCAACCCTTCCCTCTGCACCACATCTTTCAAAACAATGGTATTGTAGATGTTCTGTATATATTCCCATACCATATCCTCGTTTTCAAGTCCGAGACGGTACAAGTGAGGAAGACCGCCGAATCCGAGATATTTCTGAAGACTGTCATCAGAATCATCAAGCCCGTGAAAGGTCAGGAACTCTCGGTATGAAAGACTCAGGATATGAATCTCAATATATCGACCGCCGAGGTATGTGGAAAGCTCCGACGAAAGCATCTTGGCGTTACTTCCGGTCACGACAATCTGGCATTCCTCGTCGGCATTAAGGCTACGGAGTACATTCTCAAAACCGTCAATGTCCTGCACCTCGTCAATGAGCAAATAATTCTCCGCATCGTTTTTCAATTTGCCGTCAAGATAACGCGAAAGGTCATCTGCATTTCTTATATCGGCATACTTTGTTTTTTCCTTATTGATATAGACGATATTGGCATCCGGATTGTCGGCTTCAATCTCGCTGACGAGTTGACGGATTATATAACTCTTGCCAACGCGACGTTGCCCGGTAAGAGCAATTATCATCCCCTTGCCGATAAATCTCTGAATATGCTCAATATACTGTTGCCTTGCTATTATCTTCATGACTGCAAAGTTAGTGAATTTTGTTAATCATACCAAACAAAATAGAGAAATATCGCAATTCTATTTGTTATACATCATGAAACTGACGAAACCTGCGAGAGGCGCAACGGCTCGACATTGTCGGTCTCAAGCGAGGCAGTGCCGATGGAGTCAATGCCGTCAGCGGCGTTTGACGAGTCTGCACTACCGCTGACCGCATTGCCAGAATTAAAGAGTCGGCTAAACACCGAGTGTCTGATAGCCTGAGCATGTTGCTTCGCTGTACATGCCAAGTCTATTTGCCACTCCGTGTTCTTACGCCGCCTCCATCATTCGTTATTTGAGCCGTTGCGCCACTCTCCGTTAGCAGCAGTCCACGGGCCGAGACAGTGATGTGCCTCCTTCCTTCGTCGGGGGCATATCACAGACTCGTCTTTCCGGGACTGGACAATTCTATTTACAGACATTTCAATATTACGAAAATTTCAGAGCGATTATGTAGCCGTATGTTTTCACCGTGCCGGAGTCGTGGCTCCTGTTATTGTCTAATCAACAGCGATTTTAACTTGCTAGCCAATGGTTAACGTGTGGTGACGGGGATATTCTTTTGCCTTTTGACTGAAAAATCTCCAGACACAAAATGGTATTTGCCTCCGTAAGCTCCGGCGAATACTTCATTTTGCACTCGTATTTTTCCGTCAAAGGGCGAACATCCCCTCTGTTCACCACACGCCTTTGAGGTGTCAAGCAAGCGAAAACCGATGGTGATATACAAATAAAAAAAAGTCGCAACGATGAAAACAAACAGCCACATAAAAGGTCAAAGCGAAG
>NZ_PUED01000253.1 GCF_003024925.1 Paramuribaculum intestinale | reverse complement strand
TATACGCTGTCCACCTGGTTCTGCTCGAGTCCGGTCCGGCAGCGCCAGATGTTTTTAAGGGACAGGTCCTCAGTGGCGGTCGCTTGGGCTGTGGCTTCGGTCGCCCGGCTCTCGTTCTTTTCGCCGTTAATGACTGCCCGGCCCGTAGTGATACTTTTCACGTTGGGGGGCTTCGCCTTCGTGCCGTCCTCAATGGATCCGCCCGGAACTATCGCGTTAAGCCAATCGGGGGCGGTGCTGTCGGAAGGAAGCGTAGGAACTTCGCCGGGGTAAAATTCCACCTTGGCGAAGTCTATAACTACGTTCTTCTTCTCGTCGGTCTGCACGTTGGTAATTATTGCGGTCTGCCCTGTGGCTTCGGTGTGCTGCTGTCCGGCGGTCGTCGCTGTAAGCTGCGCTTCGGCCTGGGTTTTGGTCGCCGTTGTCTTCCGGGTGGTGGAACAGCCGGAAAGGAAGAAGGCGACGGCGGCTATTAGGAAAATGGCTATTCGTGTCATACGTCGGGGAAGGTTACTTTTTTAGCGGGGTTCGTGTTGTGGGTAAGGCTTCCGTACTGAATACGGTTAAGGCGGTTAAGCCAGCCTTTCCTAAACCGCTTTTGTGAAGGGTTGGCGGCTATGATGCCTTCAATGAAGGCGACGCGGGCGGCCTTAATCTTGTCGAACAGGACGCGGGGCGGCTGTGCGTTAAGGGCGGCTAAGGTCTTGTCGCCTACAATGCCGTCCACCGTTACGCCGAGAAGAGCCTGCACCTTGGTTATTCCGTGCTTGCCGGAAGCCCATACCCAATCGACGACAATGTTAGCGACGGACTGCGAAGTAATGCGGTCGGCTTTCCACCGGTTCCAATAGTGGGGACGCATAACACGCTCCACCGCGTCGGTGTCGGTTATCTTCTTGAGGTCGTCTACGTCGATGTCGCCGTCGCCGTCCTTGTCGTAGCCAACTTGTCGCCACGTCGCAATAGTAACGCCTTTGTTGGTCGCTCCGCCCCGGTCTAAGGGGTCGTTTACAAAGCCGCCTTCGTGCGACAAAATGAAGGGGGCTAAAATTGCTAAATTTGCCATGCTGTGTTAATATTGGTTAGTCAATGAAGGCGGGCAGAATGTACTGAATATTCATAGCGGCTTCGTGAAGAATGGCGCGGGCTTCGGCTTCGTCTATCTTCTGCCCGTGGGTAAACTCGCAAAAGATTGAGCCTACCCAATCGTGCGAATTATCGGAAAGTCGCTTTATTATTACCTGCTCCGTGCCACACGACGAAAGTAAAGATTTTGCGTAGCGGTCGGTTACTTGGTTGTCTATGTCAGTTATGAACATAAACAAGTTCTTAGTAAGGTCGGCGCAAAACTTCGCTACGTCGCACATTTTTAGGTTTTGAATACGCGGCTTCATGCTCTCCACTCCTTTGCGTTTGCTTTCAAAGTAGATGCTTACCATGCTTTCGTTGCCTAATGGGTGCGGCTGAACTATATAAACCCGGTCGGCTTTAAGTTCATGAAGTATTTCCCACAATTCGCCGTGGACTAATGCCGAATTGTCGGAACGCCGCTTACGCTTTACTTCGTTGTCGCGCTGCATCTGCTCTACCTTCAAGTCGGTAAGTTTATTTTTTGCGTATTGGTTGTAACTGAACCACGCGGTAATAATCACAGCCAACGCGCTAATTATTTCGGGTAAATACTCCATCGTTGTATAGGTTGGTTAGTACCCGGCCCCGGCGAGGTCTACCTTAACCATCGCCTTAATCTCGGCGACGCGGCGAAGGTGCGCGGTATAGCGTTCTTCGGCTTCCTTGGCTTCGGCTTCCTCTACAAGTCCGGCGCGGGCGGCGTTGTAGTCGTTAATCAGTCCGAACTCTTCCGTTTCCGAAACTTCGGCGCGGATGACGGCGCGGGTTATGTCCTTGTAATTGGGCGTTCCCCATAGCTGCACCGTGTTGCAGTCGTAGGTCGTGCGGGTCTGCGGCGTGGTGTCTGCCACGTCCACGCCTTCGGCGTCGTCTGCGACGGCCTGGGGTTCCACTTCCTCGACGCGCTCCACGATGTTGTAGTTGTAGTAGTACGCGCCGTTACCGAGTGGCTGAATAGCCAACGGTCTAACGTCTGAATTTGATTTCATACGGGCTTATTTTATTAAGTTTGTTAATAAGGTATTGGCTATCGCTGTATTTTAGCCAAGCCCACCACGGCGCAATAGCCTGTAAGAAGTCTTCCCGTGATATAGGGTGCTTGGCTTTCCTCAACTTGGCAATTTTCCGGCAAAGGCTTCGCTTTATTCCCTTCCTTATCCGTGTTTCGTTCAGGTAAAAGACGAAGCCTAAAAAGTCAATGCCCCGGCCGTGCTTGTCGCTGCTGTCTAAGGCTACCGGGAAAATTTGCTTATTCCGCTTTACTTCTATCCGTAGTTTTACGTTGGTGTAGTCTTCGATGTCCGCTAACAAACGGTGCAAAAACTCTTTGTCGTTGGAAAGTATGCCAAAATCGTCGGCGTAATTTATAAGCCACTTAACGCCCTTCTTCTCCTTCAAGTAATGACAAAGGTAAGTTATATAAAGGTTCGATAAGTACGGGCTTATTGGACTACCCAACATAACGCCTTCCTCGCTGTCTATAATGGCGTCCAATACGCGAAGGATCCGTTTGTCCTTTATGCTCCTTCGGACGATGCCTTTTAGAACG
>NZ_PUED01000252.1 GCF_003024925.1 Paramuribaculum intestinale | reverse complement strand
AAGTTCGGGGGATGTTTTAATTGTCATTGCCATAGTTTTATCTCCTTTTACTAATTCAATTACAAAGGTACAACAAATTTCTCACATAATCAGCTTAATAGGCTGATAAAATAACATCAGTCGAGCAAGCTGACAAGTTCTTTTTTCAGATCCTCGTCAATCTCCCTGTATCTGGCGAAAGCCTTGCTGCCCTCTTTATGCCCTGACAAAGCCCCAACAAGACTGGGATCCTTGACTTTCTTGTATAGATTGCCGATGAATGTACGCCGTGCCATGTGGCTGCTTGCAATCTCATTTATCGGGCGTTTCTCCTCTTCCCCGGTCTTTGGATTGCGTACAGTCACCATTCGGGTTATCTCGCAGAGAGTGAATATCTTTTTTATTGCCTCGTTGTATTTCTGTGCGCTGATGAAAGGAAACAGTTTCTCAGCTCCTTTGGCAGAATATTTCTCCACCAATTGCCGTGCGCGTGTATTCAGTGGCACTCGTACAACCTCCGGGCGTTCATTCTTGGTCTTGTTGGGGATGTACTCGATTGCACCGTTTATGATGCTTCCCGACGTCATTTCCAACAAGTCCGACACTCGGCAACCGATAAGGCACTGAAAAACAAATATGTCGCGTTGCACCTCCAAAGCCGGTTTATCCGACAGGTCGAAATCGGCTATCAAATCGCGCTCCTCTATTGTGATATAGTAAGGAGTGCCGTATTTCTCACTGCCTATACCTGTGAAAGTTGCGAACGGAGTGCGGTCGAGATAGCCACGTCTCACACACCAGTTGAAGAAAGCCCGAAGCCTTTTTAGTATCCCTATGACAGAATTCTCGCCGCGTTTCTCCGGGCGACGGGGCTTACGTGCAGTCTCAAGTACATCGGAGGCGTTCTTGTATATTTAGGTATATTTGTCATAAATTTTCGGCTCATTGACCACAAATTCCTTGAACCGCTCTATCTCAGCGGAATCAAAGTCGTTGAGAATAAGCGTGAACTTTGTCCGGGTCGTTTTCTGCCTGTACAGCTCAAAGCGACGCAACAGTCGGGCAAGCACCTTGTAGTGGCCTGACAGTGGTGCGCCGTCAAGATGCTTGTCGAGAAATTCATTGAACACATCGAAAAACGACATCTTCTTCGGAGCGGCCTCAAACAGTTCCGGGTGGTGGTGACGCAGAATAGCGTCCTCGAAAAATTCTTTGGAGAGAGACTTTTGTGGTGTGCTTACACAGAGCGAAATCAGTCGGCTCTCCAAAGATATCAGATTGTCATTTATTATTTGTAACTTTGCTAGTGTCTTTCGGTCTGCGCGTGGCATAATGATCTTACCGTCACGAAAACGGGTAGCCTCAACAAAGATGCCGCTTTTCAGGCGCAGACGCAGTTCGCGCGACACCGACAGTCGCAACATGATTTCAGCTTCGCCATTGGCGTTGACCTTAGAGGATAGAGAGCGTGTTATGGTTGCCATATTCAGAGAGATTATTTTGATGTGGTACAAAATTACGCAATTTTGTACCACATGGCAAAATTTCCGTCCACGCTTTGTCCACATCTTCTGCCTCTACTTGCGCCCTGATGATTTCCAAAGTTCAATGTCTCGAATGGCTTTGTTATGATAAGGCGCTGATAATCAATCAATACGTAATAATTAGCTTTGAATGCTAAAATTCATTACGATTCAATACGATTCACAAATGTCACTCCCAGACGGATCACGAAAGGGTTCGGAAGAACACCGCAAAGCACTGAAATCAGTTGATTTTCAGTGCTTTTTCTTTTTGGTGAAATTGCAGGATAACGCATAATATTACCTACAGGCGTGTACAAAACGTGTACATCGTGTTTCGTGTACAAAAATGTACACGGTTACACGGAAAGGCCCGCAACAGGCTGATGACTGTGCATTTGCAGAAATTCAACTTTGAAAATGTGGGGTTCTGCGGGCGGGAACGCGACCCTCGACCCACAATTCGGGTGCGATATGGTGGATTTTAACTTTATTTAAGATTTGACCTTATCCGATGATTTTCTCAGTCGTCCCTGCTGTGGTCTTCCCCATTCTGCCGTGTGAAATTCGTGTACAATGTTAAATTTCGCCGAAAAATCGGCCTGATGTACACGGTTACGCCACCGCCGGAGTATCATGTTCCGAAGCGCATTTGGAATCCGGGTTAAAAATGAGTATCTTTAAGTAACCATTAAACCCGTAAGTAACATGACAAACAACCCTTATTTCACCCTGACCTTCTTCACACGGAAGCCAAGGTCGGAAGGCTACACCGACCACAAGGTGTATGTCAGAATTTCAGTGGCAGGTCAGCAGACTGACCTCGCCATAGGCCGCTCGGTCAATCCTGAGAACTGGGACCAGAAACGCAAGCTCTCGAAAGGTCGCTCCCGGCGCGATCTGGAACTGAACAAGTACCTCGATGAGATACGGGCCAGATTCTGCGAGATTCATACCAATCTTGTCCGTGAGAAGAAACTCGTCAACCCTATTGTTATGCGCGACCTGTTTCTCGGCAAAGTTGAGAAGCCTAAGATGCTATGTGAGATTTTCACTGAATCCAACGCAAAGAGAAAAGAGGAGATGGAGCGTGGCGATATGGTCAATGCAACTTACCTGCGTTGGGAACGTTGCGTGACCTACCTCGGCGAGTTCATGCGTCTGACTATGAATGTCGATGATATTCCGG
>NZ_PUED01000251.1 GCF_003024925.1 Paramuribaculum intestinale | reverse complement strand
CGGCCATACGCTTTTCAAGGTTGGTCTTGGTGTCCCATACATGCTCGCCGAGGAGTTCGGCAAACTTGGCGGCGTGCTCGGCTTCCTCGAATGCGTAGCGCTTGAATGCGTCGGCGATTTCGGGGTAGCCTTCGCGGTCGGCCTGGCGCGACATGGCCAGATACATGCCTACTTCGGTGCATTCGCCGTTAAAGTGTGCGTTTAGGTCGGCTATCATCTCGGCGTCGGTGTCCTTGGCCACTCCGATCTGGTGCTCGGTGACAAACTTGAGGGCCTCATCGGGTGTGAGTTCCTTGAATTTGCTTTTGGGAGCGCCGCAGAGGGGGCACTTTTCGGGTGCTTCGTCGCCTTCGTGGACGTAGCCGCATACTGTGCAGATAAATTTCTTTTTCATAATTCTTTACTCTATTATTTGTTTGGTTATGTCAGTTGTCGTGTCTGCAAAGATAATCATTAATCCGGTAGTATTGTTCTGTGTTGATTCAGTTTTAGTGATTTTTTACTGCGGGAAAGGGATTTTATGTTGAAATGTCGCAAAGGTGTCAGTGGTGTGGGAAATAATCGGGCGAATCCGGCGTTAGATGATTGTGGAAACGTATTCTTTACATCGTCAGGGTGTGGTGGCGCTCGTGGCGGCGGCTGTGGCCGTGATGGGATTTTTCGTGCTCTTTTCGTCGGGTCTGGTGAATGATCTGGAGGAGCAGGAGCGTCAGCGCATGGAGTTGTGGGCCGAGGCCACCCGCCGGCTTGCGGCCGACAGTCAGGGTGCCGACGACGGTGTGGATTTCATGCTGTCGGTGATAGAGGCCAACCGTTCGATACCGGTGATGCTCGTCGACTCAGCCGGGACAATGCTTCTCCACCGTAATTTCGATCTGCCCGACCGTGCGGACAGTCTGGGCTATGGCGAGGCCAACAGGGCTTTTCTTGAGGAGCGGCTGGAGGATATGCGCCGCGGGGGGAGGGTCATACCGGTGGCTGTGGCTCCTGGCGAGCAGCAGTATCTATATTATGAGGATTCGCGGCTGCTGCGGAGGCTCAATTACTATCCTTATCTTCAGATATTACTGACGGTGACGTTTGTGGGGATGGTGTATTTTGCCGTAGCCACGACCAAGCGGTCGGAGCAGAACAAGGTGTGGGTGGGTCTGTCGAAGGAGACGGCCCATCAGCTCGGCACTCCGATTTCGTCGCTCATGGCGTGGAACGAGATACTGCGCGACCGGGGCGATATGCCGGAGGCTGTGGAGCAGATCGATGCCGACGTGAGGCGTCTGGCCGATATCGCGGCGCGGTTTTCAAAGATAGGTTCCAAGCCGAAGCTTCAGCCGGCCACGGTGGGTGCATGTGCGGGTCATGCGGTGGATTATATGCGGGGACGTGTGTCGCGCGGTGTGGAGTGGAGTTTCGACGACCGGTCGGGTGGTGCTGTGGCTCTGATATGTCCGCCTCTGCTCGAATGGGTCATGGAGTGTCTGATCAAAAACGCTGTCGACGCCATGGAGGGTCGTGGGCGGTTGAGCGTGAGTGTCGTTCCGCGCTCGGACGGCGGTACGTCGATAGAGGTGACCGATTCGGGTCACGGGTTGCCGCGCAAGAGATTCCGCACGGTGTTCCGTCCGGGATTCACCACAAAGGAGCGGGGGTGGGGCCTTGGCCTGACGCTTGCGCGCCGCATAGTCGACGACTACCACGGGGGACGTATATACGTGAAGGGCTCTGTGCCCGGCCATTCCACTACTTTCCGCATAGATCTTCCCCGCCCTTAGAGGAGAGGAAATGAGAGGAGAGGAGAGAGAATACGAGGAGAGGAGAGAGAAAGGGGGTGTGTGAGCGGCGTTGTCAGCGGGGGAGGAAGCGGGCGAGGGCGTGGGGCGTCAGTCCGCGACGCCGTGCGTAGTCGGCGCGCGCTTCGTCGGTGAGATGTCCGATGGTGAAGTATCTTGCGCCGGGTGCCGCAATGATCAGTCCGCTGACGGTGGCCGAGGGTGACATTGCTCCGTTTTCTGTGACTGTGACGCCGATCTCGTCGTAGTGTATCAGCCGGTCGAGCAGATGTATGATGCTTTGGTCGGGGAGCGAGGGGTAGCCTACGGCGGGGCGTATGCCTATGGCCGAGGTGTCGGTGGAGAATCCCCAGATCTCGGTAGCTGTCAGTCGGTGAAGCCATTCGGCTGCGGCTTCGGCGAGCCGGTCGGCCACGAGCTGTGCCGTGATGGCTGCGTAGGGGTCGCCCTGTAGCCTCATTTCGTCGGTGTAGGCGGCGATATCTCCTGCGGTGGTGACGGCAAAGAGTCCGATCCAGTCGCCTTCGGGAGCTATGAAGTCGGCTATGGCAGGCCGGAGTCCGTCGATCTCGCTCGGTTCGGCTTTGCGCAGTGTGGGGATGGTGATGCTTCCGTCGGCCGACGTCACGTTGATGTCGAGTCCCTGCGATCGGGCGTGGCATAGGAGGATACGGGCCGTGAGTGTGGCTTCGCGCTGTTGCAGGAGATCGATCACTCGGTTGGCGTCGTCGGTGACGTCGCGCGCCTCGTCGGTGCAGGCCGATGTGCGCCATGCGGCCAGAAACGCCCTCCAGTTGATGAGCGGGCGGAGCTCTTCGACCGATGGATGCAGAGTGTGGAGTCCTTCCCGTGCGGGTGTGGGCGCAGGGGTTGCGGGCGCAGCGGGGGCGTCGGGCACTGTTTCTGTCGCAGGATGTTGAGG
>NZ_PUED01000250.1 GCF_003024925.1 Paramuribaculum intestinale | reverse complement strand
GCGTCAAGTCTTCCTCATCTTCTACAAACAGTATCTTATTGCTCATCTTTGCTGAATTTAATGGTGAATATCGAGCCTTTTCCTTCCACACTATTAACCTTTATGTCCCAGCCCATTTTGTCGAGAATACACTTTACATAATATAGTCCTATGCCATACCCGCGGACATCCTGACGGTTGCCATGCGGCACACGGTAGAACTTATTGAACAGATAGGGAATGGATTTTGACGGAATGCCGATGCCGTTATCTCTAACCGAAAGGTCATGGTTGTCGCCGGTTATTGTTATCTCAACACTCTCGTCGGAGTATTTGATTGCATTGTCAATCAGGTTGTTCAGCACATTTGCCAAATGCGTCTTATCAGCTTCTACGACGATATTGTCAGCCACGTTCACATTGATGGTTATATCCTTATCGCCTCTCATACGCTGGGCGGCGGCGATTTCTTCTACAAACTCACGCAGCGGTATATCTTCCGGTCTGAGTTTCATAGCCTTTCGGCGTTCCATACTCATTGCAAGGATATTTTCAACAAGTTCGCCAAGTCTTTTCAGTTGTTTGTTTGCAATCGTCAGATACTTTGTCTTTTTGTCGGGGTCATTGGATGTGTCGTAATTGAGCAGAGCATCATTGGCGGAATATGCTATGGCAATAGGCGTTTTCAACTCATGGGTCATATTGCTGACAAAATCATCTTTCATCTCCTCTATGGTGCGCAACCGTGAGACTGTGCGGAAGAGATACCAAAACGCCAGAGAGAATGCAACCATCAGAAGAAATACCGTAATAATGATTCCAAACATCTGCGAAAGTATATGGCGGGTCAGTGGTGTCATATATGCCTTGTAATATATTCCCTCGTCAGGATTGATATTGAAGCTGAATGAATCCAATCCTGATTCTCCGTTGAATTTGGGATTGCCGCAAATCACGGAATCGTTACTGTTAACAACTTCCACACATAGGAAATCCGGATATATGAACCTATTGGAAAGTTGATTATATAAGACGCTATCCATAACCTCCATATCGTAAGGGATGTATCTATCCATTATAGCGTGAAATTGCCGGCTCATAGCATCAACCATCTGATTGGAATAGGACGCGTTTTCAGATAACATCGCGCGCTCTTCAATAACAGTTCCGTCAGCTTCAGTCCGGACTGATATGAGTTGACCGTTTTCATCTCTATATGTTGTTGCCTCCGCTTTTCTTGGAGCCTGTTTCTCTTCAACTTCTTCCTGCATTTGTACATTTGATGCCAATGCCTGCGCCCTCCCTGCCCGAAACATTAGGTCGTCAATATCTGCATCGGCCAAAGCAGTCATTACATCGCGTTCGACATTACTTCTTATAGAATTATACAGGCTTACGAGATAATAGACATTGCAGCTGAAAATAACTGCAATGACAACAATAAACGTAGTCGAGATAGTCTTAAAGCGTTTCATAATGCGAAGTTACTAATAATCCGTCACACAATTGTTTAGTAACACTTCAATTTAAGACTAAATAAGGGAGCATTTAAGACTAAATAAGGTTGAGAATTATCTGCCAAAGACCATATGCCTGTAATTTTGCATCAAACAAAAACGAAACAGCTATGAGGAAAGGTATATTATTCGCTTCATTCATTACGTTCATATCGGCTGTGGCTCAGACGGAAGCAACTGATACAATTTCTACCAGACAGCTCGATGAGGTTGTTGTAAAGGGAGAGAAACCACAAGTCAAAGGTAAGGACGGAATTATGGTAGTCGACCTCCCCGGAATAGTCAAGGACAAGCCTGTGACCAATATCCTTGAGGCTCTCGGTTATATGCCCGGCGTCACAAACAACAACGGTATGATATGGCTCACGGGAGCTTCAAATGTCACTATTATTCTCAATGGCGAGCTTACCAATATGCCGCTCCAGAATCTTTATCAACTTCTCTACAACACTCCGGTTGACAGGCTGAAAAACGTGGAGATTATGTATTCCGCCCCGGCTAAGTATCATGTTAATGGTGCCGTAATCAATGTGGTTCTGAAAACTCCGACGCCTCTCGACGGCTTGCAGGGACAGGTCAGAGCCGGATATAATCAAGCCCACTATGGTTCGTATGGCGGTGTACTTGCAGCCACATACGCTATAAAAGACTGGACTTTCGACCTAAACTATGGACTGACACGTAGTAAATCGTGGAGCCGCGAGGAAACATGGTCGAATCATCTTTATGATGGTAAACGGACTATGATTGAGGATGATATGCGCAGAATCGGTCAGAACTGGAACAATACCATATTTGCTTCCGCTTCATGGAAAACGCTTAAACTCACTTACAACGGTCAGATAATCTCCGATTCAAAGAGTTGGAGCCTTTCTTCTGGCACTCTCGGAAACTATACAAATGCCTACAATATGCTGTCCCCTGTCGGCTATCATAACATAGCCTTGCGTTATGCAGCGCCATTTGGTATGACAGTCGGTGGCGATTATACCCACTATTCCGAGAACCGCTCACAGTCATTATTTAAGGATGCCGATTATCTGCTTGGCTCTGAAAATCGTCAGGCGATAGACCGCTGGCATGTGTATGTCGACCAACAGCATCAGCTTGGACAGTGGCAACTGAACTATGGCGCGGAATATCAACACTCAAAAGATCACAGTTCACAACACTACGCAATGTCCGACAATCCTGATTTCGATGATATTCTCAACGAAGATGTG
>NZ_PUED01000025.1 GCF_003024925.1 Paramuribaculum intestinale | reverse complement strand
GAATATGTTCGAGTCAATTTTTAGATTTTGTGAAGGAGTTATGGGGTTCCATAATGACTGAACAAAAGCTTAAAATTGGTCGAAAAGAGCTATAAAGATTTCATAAAGTTAAAAGTAAACATACTCTAAGAGTTACTTATCAATCAACAGATCTGACCGATGTTCACAATACTCGAAAAGGAACACTTCTCCGAAAATGTGGTGAAGCTCATAGTTGAGGCTCCGCAGATAGCCCGCTCGCGCCGTCCGGGACACTTCGTGATAGTGCGTTGCGGTGAGGGAGGCGAACGGATACCGCTGACTATAGCCGATGCCGACCCTGTGCGCGGCACAATAATGCTCGTGGTTCAGCAGGTGGGAGTGTCCACGTGCAAGATCTGTGCACTCGAGCCCGGTGACTCGCTGACCGATGTGGTGGGGCCTCTGGGGCAGGCGACACATATAGGCCATGTAGGCACGGTGGTGTGCTGCGGAGGCGGTGTTGGCGTTGCTCCGCTTCTGCCTATCATTAAGGCGATGAAACAGGCCGGCAATCGGGTTGTTACCGTTTTGGCCGCCCGCACGCGCGAACTCGTGATCCTTGAGGATCAGGTGGCTCCGTGGAGCGATGAGGTGATCGTGATGACCGACGACGGCTCTTACGGACGCAAGGGACTCGTGACCGATGGAGTGGAAGATGTGATCCGTCGTGAAAAGGTCGATCAGGTAGTGACCATCGGACCTGCCGTGATGATGAAGTTCGTGGCGAAGCTTACGGAGCGTTACGGAGTGCCGACTATGTGCTCCCTCAACACCATAATGGTCGATGGCACCGGCATGTGCGGAGCCTGCAGGGTGACCGTCGGCGGCCGCACACGCTTCGTGTGTGTCGACGGGCCGGAGTTTGACGCCCATCAGGTGGATTTTGATGAGATGCTGATGAGGTTGCGGTCGTATAATTGATTCATGGATGCTTTGAAACACAGACTCAGATGGCTATAGACAAGAATAATTCACGCGATGCTGCGTGGCGAGTGGAGTTGCGTGGCGCCATGAGCGCCAAAGACCGGGCGGCGATCGAGCGGGTGAAAATGCCCGAGCTTGATCCGGCTGTCCGCGTAGCGTCCAGATCGGCTGAAGTAAACCTGGGCATCTCGGAGGGACAGGCAGTGGTCGAAGCCACGAGATGCATGGACTGTCCTGATCCGCAGTGCGTCACCGGTTGTCCGGTAGGTATAGATATTCCCGGATTTATAAAAAATATACAGCGCGGAGATTTTGCCGAAGCATCAGCCGTGTTGCGGCTGACGAGCGCGCTTCCGGCTGTCTGCGGTCGTGTCTGTCCGCAGGAGAAACAGTGCGAGAGCCGCTGCATATATCACCGCATGAAGTGTCAGCCTGTGGCGATAGGCTATCTGGAGCGCTTTGCCGCCGACCGTGCGCGTGAGGAAGCCCGAAAAAATCCAGTGCCTCCGAGGCGTCCGGCGCCGGGCGCTGTCAAGGTGGCAGTGGCCGGTAGCGGTCCGGCCGGATTGTCGTTTGCCGGCGATATGGCCGCCCGCGGCTTTGACGTCACTGTGTTCGAGGCTCTGCATGAGATCGGCGGAGTGCTTAAGTATGGTATTCCCGAATTCCGTCTGCCAAACGCCGTGGTCGACGACGAGATCCGTGCTCTGGAGGCTGCCGGAGTGACTTTTGTTAAAGACTGCATAGTGTCTCGCACTGTGACTGTCGAAGATCTTCGCCGGCAGGGCTTCCGCGGACTGTTTGTGGCGTCGGGAGCCGGTCTGCCGAGATTCATGGGTATTCCGGGTGAAAATCTGATCGGCGTGATGAGCAGCAACGAATATCTTACCCGTGTCAATCTGATGGGAGCCGGTCTTGACGGACACGACACTCCTGTGCTGACCGGACGCACGGCGGCTATAGTGGGAGGAGGCAATACGGCGATGGACTCTGTGCGCACGGCGCGCAGGATGGGAGCCGAGAGAGCCGTCATTGTCTATCGTCGCAGCGAGGCCGAGATGCCGGCACGTCTTGAGGAGGTGCATCATGCCAAGGAGGAGGGCGTTGAGTTTATGACGCTCTTCAATCCTGTGGAATATCTGGGCGATGAGAACGGACATGTCAGAGCCATGCGCGTGCAGCGCATGGAGCTTGGCGAGCCTGATGCCTCGGGACGCCGTTCTCCGGTGGCGGTGGAGGGCGATATCCGCGAGATACCGGTCGATCTGGTTATTGTGAGTGTGGGCGTTTCTCCCAATCCGCTAATCCCGTCTTCAGTCGAGGGGCTCAGCGTCAGCCGGCGCGGCACGATTGAGGTGGACGAAACGTCGATGGAATCATCGGTCAACGGACTCTTTGCCGGCGGCGACATAGTGCGTGGCGGTGCCACGGTCATTCTGGCCATGGGCGACGGCAGGCGGGCTGCGGCAGGCATGGCTGCCGCTCTTGCCGCGGAAGAATGCCACGGATCGGCGGCTTCGGACAACAACAGCGTATCATAACAGCGAAAAAATGTACTATATCTCAAAAAAGATAGAAGTGTCGGGATCTCACCGGCTTGAACTCTCTTACGAAAGCAAGTGCAGCAATGTCCACGGCCACAACTGGATAGTGACCGTGTTCTGTCGGGCTGAAACGCTCAATGCCGATGGTATGGTGTGTGATTTCACACGCATCAAAGAGGATATCATGGGACGGCTCGATCACCGTCATCTCAACGATGTGTTGCCATTCAACCCCACAGCCGAGAATATAGCCCGTTGGATCACCGAGCAGATCCCTGAATGCTACAAGACCATCGTGCAGGAGAGCGAGGGCAATGTAGCGGCTTATGTGCGTGACGACTGTGGCGATTGTGTGCTATGACATATAAGGTCAACGAAATATTCTATTCGCTGCAGGGCGAGGGTTTTCACACAGGCGTTCCGGCTGTATTCCTTCGTTTCTCGGGCTGCAATCTGAAATGTCCGTTCTGTGACACCCTGCATGCCGACGGCCGGGAGATGGATGCAGACGAAATCGTGCGGCTCATATCGTCGTATCCTTCGCGTCATGTCGTGATCACCGGCGGTGAGCCGGCTATGCAGCTTGACGCTGCTCTGGTCGATCGGCTGCACGAAAACGGATGGTTTGTTCAGGTGGAAACCAACGGTACCCTGCCGCTACCCGGAAATGTCGACTGGGTGACCTGCTCTCCGAAGACCGACAGGATAGCGTGTGGCCGTGTCGACGAAATTAAACTGCTGTATATGGCCGACGGGTACGACGCTGAACGCATGGAGCGTTTCAGCGCTGTCGAGGCTCGCAGCTACTCACTGCAGCCTTGTGACTGTTCCGTAAGTGATCTGCATGAAGATGATGGCGGGGCAGTGGAGTGCCGCAACAAGTTCATTCTCGAAGAGTGTATCGCCTGCCTGAAAGCCAACCCGCAGTGGCGGCTCTCCCTGCAAACCCACAAACTGCTCGACATCCGATGATTGTATCCTGCAGCTGTAGCTTAATGATTTGAGTGTCGTTACATACGGCTCTTTTCATTATCTCCGGCTCCTGTGCCACGATATTTGGAACGAGTTGCATTGCATGTGTATCTTACAGCCAAACGAATAAATCGGCTTTCAAATTGATTATGGTCTAAATCCGCTGACCCGGAAAAATCCGCTGCCCCGGAATGGAGCTGTTGAATGTCAGAGGTGTCGGATACAGGTTAGCAACTAAAAATAAAGCTACAAGTCAACGACTTGTAGCTTTATTTTGCGGAAAGACAGGTACTCTACCACATTTTTCCACTTTCTCGCGCTTATTTCTACACCGAAGCATATCACTGATTTATTGTTTTCTTCCATTATTAAAACTTGCATACACTTTCACACAATATCAATTTTCTGCCCCGCTTTTTGCCCCACGATTATTTTTAACAGATTCATCACCATCTACCCCAAATTTTTCTATTCGGTTGAAAGCGGTCATAGCGGAACGTCTAACATCATCCGCAATATCAAGGTAAGGCTTCATCGTTGCGTAATCTGAATGACCAGTCCATTTCATCACGATATTGGTAGGAATACCAAGCATGATGGCATTGCAGACAAAAGTACGCCGGGCGCAGTGTGTTGACAGAAGTTCATATTTCTTATACGTCTTGTCATATCGTTTTGTTCCTTTATACCTCGTTATGGTAATTGGCGCATCGATTCCACAAATCTTACCCATCTCTTTAAGGTAATCATTCATCTTCTGATTGGTAATAACCGGCAAAGCCTTGTCATCGGGGAATGGAATATCAGCATACTTATCCAGTATGGCGCGTGAATACCTATTAAGTTCTATCGTCAGAGAGTCATGCGTCTTGATGGTGGTGATATGAATTTCAGTATCCGTGATGTTTGACCGGCGGAGATTATAAACATCGGAATACCTTAAAGACGTAAAACAGCAGAAACAGAAAACATCCCGGACTTGTGAAAGATAGTTTTTTTGACCGAAATCAAAATCATACACTTTCATCAGTTCATCCTTAGTAAGAAAGATGACAGGTTTCTCAGCCGTTTTTAACTTCACTTTCTGATATAGGAAAGGTGAAGCATCGCAATAGCCATGCTCCTGCGCCCATCTCAAGAATACTTTTACAAATGCAATATCATTCTTGATGGTAGTATTGGCAAGACCTTTATTCTTGAAATTGTCAAGAACTTTCCCAAAATGCTCAATGAAAAGATTGACTCCACCTTTAATAATGTCATTCAATGATAATTTAGGCGATATACTGCGAAGATGTTTTCTTATGGTTCTACATTTTACCAGAGTTCCCTCACTCCATCGTCCGCTTGTAGTACCATCCTTAATAAATTCATCATATATCTTAAAGAGCGGTTCATCGGCAGGATTAGCTTCCTTTTCTTTTTCAATGTATTTTTCAGGATTAACCTGTCTGTCGTATGCTTCCGAAAACTCTTCTTTTGTTGGTATGTGGTCAGCTTCTTCAAAACGCATAAAGATGGAGTTAATCAAATCCTCCATATCTTGTAGGTCTTTGTTTATAACTGATGCCGGTGTCTTATTCTTTCCATGTGTGCTTTTCGCCTTGCAGCGTTGTATTGATTTCTCCCAGTTATCAGGATTGACATTGTGATTTACACTCAAGCGCACACGTTGACCCTGCCAGACGATAACACACCTTACGCGACCCTCCGGCTTCTTATTCTTCTTTTCCGCTGTTTCCGGTTTCTTCTTTACTTCTACACCAAAAGATATACTACGCTTGATTGCTATCATAGACCTTACACCTTATTTATATCATTCGCCTGTGGATAGATGTAGCCAAGCACGTAAAACATCCTGCTGACCGAATCAATGGGGATTTCAAAAGGCTCATAAATCATTTTCCCGTCCGGATATGTAGCACAGTTTGAAGAATACAAAGCGATGTGAGCATTATCCTTTCCTTTCTGCAACCTTTTTACTGTAACAAATTCATTAGTTTCTATAAGGTAGTTATTGCCCGGTATTAACAACTTCATATCCATTACGCGCTTCATAACAAGTATGCAGCCTACTGGATACTCAGCCATGCTATCACTTGTATTCCTAATAGCTATTTCCGCTTTGGGAAAACAAGACCCCACATTTATATAGTCTGGAGAAGATTTGCTATCGGTTATTTCTTCAACCGAATTGAACATTGCAATCATCCCCTCTGCTTCTTTATGCGTCATCGGCCCACTCTCAAACATTAGCCATTCCTTGCGTATCTCAGGAAATGCCTCAATAATCTTGTTGGCAAGTTTCATGCTTATACCATGTCGGCCTCCCCGGATGTCTGTAAAAGTTTGCGCAGAAGCAATCCCCACTTTATCTGCAAGGTCTTTCCACGTTAATCCGGTCATTTGCTGGATTTCGATAAGTTTTTCTCCGTCAGTCATAATGTTAACGATTGTTAAATACTGATTTTACTATTGCTTCAATCAGTATTTTGTTGTACTTTTGCAGTGTCAATACTGATTAACTACTTAATCAATCAATGTAAAAACAATGATTAAATACTTAATCGGCATTACAGATGCAAAGTTAATACTTATTTTTGAAATAAGCCAAATGGAACAGAGAAAAATTAAGCGTGGCGACCGATTGCAAGTTGCTCTTTTAGAGTTGAATGTGGGGGAATCAGTAAAAGTACCTTACCGGCACTATTCTGAAAACTCTATACGGTCAACTGTAACGCAACTCAAGAAAGGCAGCGAAGACCCTATTGGGTATGATATAGATGCGCGGTCTAACGTAGCCGCCATTATAACACGTACTCAGTAATTATGGAAAATGTAGGAACATTTACTATTGGTCTTGACACCCCTATTCATCTGCTGACACCCCGACAATTATTTGAAATGTTGGGCGAATGGCAAGCAAAGACAAAACAAGTAGAAGAAAAACCCCAGAAGCCTGAGCGATGGTATGCAAATAGCATTGGTGAACTTGCTGAAATTCTGGGAACATCAGAAACAACAGTCTATCGGATGAAAGCCGCCGGTCTTCTTGACGATTGCATAAGTCAGTATGGGCGATGGATGATGATAGACGTGGAAAAGGTACTTGAAAAGTTTAAGCTGTCAAATCGACGGCGCAAAAAGAAATAGGGCAAGCCAAGAGAGGCAGTCCTTTGGCGAAAGCCATAAACAACATCCAACGCCCGGCGAAGCCAAATAAGCCGGGCAACTTGAAGACGTAGCGAAAATGGTAGGCGCGTCACTTGTTCAGCGAAACACAGATAAGGAGTAGTTAGCCTTACGTGCCGGCGGTTGCAACCACCGGGTAAGCCCGTAGCCGGGAGATGCCGAGTGAACAAGGAAGTGTGGTAGGCGACACATTGCGGGTTCGAGTCCCGTCGTCTTCGCAAATGCAAGGCCGGAAGCAGTAAGACGGCATAAACAACAACTATTATGATGGAAGACATCAAAGGCTACGAGGTCGCAAGACTTCAAGACCCATCTCCGTTACAGCTTGTCGAAACCATCGACAGCGCGGAAAGAGCCAACATTGACATTCAGGTCAGCACGGCTCGCGCTTATCCCCGCAATCTATCGCGGTGCATCAACAACTCAATCGCCATCGCCACGATGGATAGGGAAACTGCCCAGACATGCGGCTACGCGCTCCCTCGCGGTGGAAAGCCCATCACCGGCCCATCGGTACACTTGGCGAAAATCATCGCCCAGCAGTACGGCAATCTTCGCGCAGAAGCCCGCGTAGTCAACGTGACCGGCACACAGGTAATCTCGCGTGGTATGGCGTGGGATTTGGAAAATAACTTTGCCGTAGCCTTTGAGGTGCGCCGTTCAATCCTGACCTCAAAAGGTGCGCGATTCTCGGAAGACATGATAACCGTTACCGGCAACGCCGCTAACGCTATCGCGTATCGAAACGCAATCTTCACGGTTGTGCCGAAAGCCATCACTGACAAGGTGTATAAGGCTGCGCAGGAATGTATCACCGGCGACCTTAGCGACGAAACGAAACTAATCAAGCGTCGTGACGGTGCTATCAAGTATTTCAACGACCAGTACGGCATCACTGAAGAAGAGGTAGTCATGCTCTGCGGCAAGCAGACCGTCAACCAGATAGGTGTTGATGAAATCGCCCTCTTGCTCGGCATCCAGCAGTCACTTAAAGACGGCGATACCACCGTTGATGAGGTTATGTCACCTTATCGCAACAGCAAGGAAGCCAAGTCAAGCAGGCTTACTGAAATGGCATCACGCGCAGCCGCCGCAAAGGGCGCGAAGAAGCCCACAGCGAAACCCGCCGAGGGTTCGGAAGATGCCGCCAAAGAAACAGTAGATAAAGAAACGGGCGAAGTTAAGACCGCCGACAACGGCGAGCCTATGCAAGCCCCCAATCCCCAAATCTAATAAGCCATGTCAAATCTCAGCTTTACACAGGAACAGCGCACACTGGAATGGTATCGCGCTCGCCTCGGTTACATAACCGGGAGTCAGGTCGGCTCGCTTATGAAAAGTGGCCGTACAAAGGACAAAGTGTTTTCAGACACCGCCCTCACATATCTTTATCAACTTGCAGGGGAACGTTCTTTGAACCCCGAAATCGTCAAGGATGATAATATGTTCACTTTCTATCTTGAGCAGACCACATCGCAGTCAAAGGCTATGCGCTTCGGTACTGAACAGGAAGAAAATGCACGTGCTATGTACGTCGATATAACCGGACGCGAGGTCAAGGAGGTAGGACTCTGCCACCATCCCCAAATCAAGTATCTTGCTTCATCGCCGGACGGAATAACCGCCGACGGCGACGTGATGGGATGCGTAGAAATCAAATGCCCCACACTGTCAACATACAGCAAGTATGTTGCGGAAATCCACGACAACGAATCACTCAAGAAAGTCAATCCAGACTACTACTATCAGTGTCAGAACCACATGGCCTGCACTGAGGCGCAATTCTGCGACTTCATCGTGTACTGCCCCTTTGTGGAAAACCCCATCCACATCGTGCGCATCCAGCGCGACGAAGATGCCATCGCCCTTATCATGGAGCGCGTGGAACTTGCAGAGCAAATCATCGAAGAAAATTATTCACAACTCAAAAGAGCATAAACAATGGCAGACAACAATTCACTTTTGTCTGGCAGCATCTGTCTGTCTGACATCCCCAAATCGCAGATGAGAAAAGTCATGTGCAAGGACGGTAAGGAACGTATCTATCTGAACGTAGCCGTCATCACAAAGAAGCAGCCCCAGACGTTTACGAGCGAAAACGGTGTTGCTCACACGTACACGCACTTCATCACTTGCGCACCCAAAAAGGAAGAGCGCATCGACGGCGTTAACTACATCCTCGGCGACCTTGAAACGCGCACGTTCACACCGCAATCTCCCACCCCAGAAGATGTAGCCAATGCGCCCAGCATCGCACCCGGCGAAAACCCTGACCTCCCATTCTAATCACTACCGGCTGCGCCGTGTCAACGCGATACGGCGCAGCCGACAATCATTATCAGATGAACGCTTCACTTTTAACAGACGGCTACAAGTTAGACCATCGCAGACAATATCCCGTAGGCACGGAATACGTGTATGCGAACTGGACTCCGCGTAGCAATGGATACATGCCTGACGCAAAGGATGGCGCGGTGGTCTTCGGTATCCAGTATTTCATCAAGAAATATCTTATAGACCGCTTCAATAACGACTTCTTCAATCTGCCGGAAGATGTTGCCGTGGCGCAGTTCAAGCGTCGCGTCGATACCTTTCTTGGTAAAAACGAGGTTGGCTCGGAACACATCCGCGAACTGCACCGACTCGGCTATCTACCTATCAGACTCAAGGCACTGCCGGAGGGGTCAATCTGCCCGATACGTGTGCCAATGATTACGGTCATCAACACCAATCCCAAATTCTTCTGGCTTACAAACTTCTTGGAAACCATCATGTCGTGCGAATTATGGCTACCCATGACCTCGGCGACATCATCCCGGTTATACCGCAAGGAGCTTGAGCGTCATGCGGAAAAGACGGGCTTCACGCCCGATGTTAACCTCGGTTTTCTTTGTCACGACTTCTCTATGCGCGGCATGGCAGGCTTGGAAGCGGCCATCACAAGCGGTATGGGACATCTGACATCATTTGTCGGCAGTGAAACGCTCCCGGCGATTGAAGCCGTAGAAAAATACTACAACGCCAACGCGGAAAAGGAAATCATCGCAATGACCGTACCGGCATCGGAGCATAGCGTCATGTGCGCCGGCGGCAAGGAAGATGAGTTTGAAACATTCAAACGCTTCATTACTGAAATCTATCCAAGCGGCTTTTGTAGCATCGTAAGTGACACATGGGATTTATGGCAGGTCGTCACGGATTATCTGCCCCGTCTTAAAGACATTATCATGGCGCGTGACGGTCGCCTCGTTATTCGCCCTGACAGCGGAAACCCGGTTGACATCATCTGTGGTCTGCCGCAGTCAACCATCGACGATATGAGCTTTGAGGAGCTTGACGAAAACAAGGCGGCTGTAACCGGCGTGTACGAGCTTCTATGGAACATATTCGGCGGCACAGTCAATGAAAAGGGCTACAAAGTCCTTGACCCGCATATCGGCGTAATCTACGGCGACAGCATCACACGTGAGCGTCAGAAAGAGATATATCGCCGATTGGAAGCCAAAGGCTTTGCCGCCACAAATCTTGTACTGGGCGTTGGCTCGTTCACGTTTCAGTATGTCACACGCGACTGCCTCGGCTTCGCTATGAAAGCAACATGGTGTCAGGTCAACGGCGAACCCCGCGAAATCTTCAAATCGCCCAAAACCGACAGTGGAATGAAGAAGTCGCTGAAAGGTCTTATCCGCATCGATAAAGACCAGAACGGCATCTACTACGCTACGGACTGCGTAACCCCGGAACAAGAAGCCGGCGGTTGCCTTGAGGTTGTCTTTGAAGACGGCAAACTGATAAAAGAAACATCGTTTAACGAAATCCGCGAAAGGCTATGCAGATAATCGACCTCGCCAAACAGACCGGCTGCAAAATAGCCACATTTCCCGACGGCGAAAAGCATGTAACCGTTGATGCACTTGACCGCAAAGAGCCGGTATCAATAGTATGCCGTATCACGTGCGCGGATGACCTTTTCTGCCTTATGCAGTTAGGCGACATTCTCAAGCGTCAGGAGATGGAAATCAATACCCTGTTTATCGGCTACCTGATGTCGATGCGCTGCGACCGTCTATTTGACCTTAACAGACCATTCTCCTTGAAGATTGTAGCCGATGCAATCAACGCAATAGGGGCGCGACACGTGCAAATCGTAGAACCGCACTCCTACCGCACAATGTCGCTGATAAAAAATTCTGTGGGCGCACTCGCAACGATGGAATACTTTATGAACGGCATCCTTAAATCCAATGAGCTACAACTTGACGTAGTGGCGGTATTGCCGGACGAGGGCGCACAAGCCCGCTATCACATACCCCACGCAATCCCATCAATATGCTGCGAAAAGCGACGCGACTCGGAAACCGGGAAGCTGCTATCGTTTGAGGTCTGCACCAAAGAAACCGACATCTGTAAAGACAAGGATTTAGTGCTTATGGACGACCTTTGCGATGGGGGTGGAACATTCTTAGGTCTTGCACCTAAACTGCGTGAGCTTGCGCCTAAAAGCATATCCTTGCTTGTTACCCACGCCATCCAGCTTGACGGCATCAAGAAAGTCGCACAGGCTTATGACCACGTGTTCATAACGAACTCCTACAAGGAATGGGGCGCAGAATCCGAACTGCCCGATAACGTAACCGTCTTCAAGGTCTTTCGATGATGAACTTCTTCAAAAGATGGAAGCGTAACACCTCAAAATCTACTGACCAGAAGCCCGTTGCCCAATTTAATCTCAAGGTCTATGCCGACAAGCTGGAACTTGATTTTAAGGGCGACGAGGTAAAGGTCGGCGGTGCGCTTGTAACGCTTATGTTGCGGCATCCGCATACCCATGCCATTATTAACAACGCAGTCGTAGCAACCAATATGGAACTTGCCCGGCGTGAAGCAAACGCCGTGTACGCTGACCTTGTTACGACATTTAATCCGAACTAATCATGTTTTTTGAAGCAAAATTAAGGGTTGAAAAGACTCTTGACACCGGCGAACAGAAAGAAGTTAAGGAACACTACATCATGGATGCCGAGCTATTCGCAGAGGCAGAAAAGATGATGTTTGAACTGTACCCCAACCAGAAAATCGACGTGTTCAGCATCGGACGCAGCGATATAAGGGAAATCATCAACGACAAAGAAGATGACAAGCCTTTCTTCAAGGCTACCGTCATTGACGTGTTCACTGATGACGAAACCGGTAAGGAAAAGGAAACCAAATACTACATGCTTGTATGCGCCGAGAACACCGTGGAAGCTACGTTGCTTGTCAATGAGTATCTCAAGCAGGGTTACAATCTGCGTCTGGACGGCATCAAGCGCGTAAAAATCATCGACTATCTACCGTATCAGCCGGCATAATCTACTACCGCCATGTGTAATCCCAATCCGAATGAAATAGGTTGGATACGCCTTTATCGCAAGATGACGGAATGGCGGTGGTATGGTCTGCCGAACATGATGGCTGTCTTTATTCATCTACTCCTTACCGCCAATCACAAAGACGGTTACAGCTTCGGTGTAGAGATAAAACGGGGTCAGGTAATGACCTCGGAAGATGGGATTATGCGTAGTATAAAAATCAAGCGCGGAGCATTACGTGTGTGCCTGAAAAAGTTGGAAGAAACTGGAGAAATAATCCGCAGTACGACCAACAAATATTCAATAATAACTATCTGCAATTATGATAGTTATCAAAGCGCAACGGAAAGCAATAACCAACAAATCGCCATCGAACAGCCAGCAGATGAACATCAGCCCGACATCAAGCCGACATCAGAGGAACATCAGCCAGCCACAAACAAGAATAATAAGAATAAAAAGAATGATAAGAATGAAGAGAATGAAAGAAAGGAAGAAAGTATAACTCTTCAAAAAGCCAAAGAAGATTTTGAAATCTTTCGCAAGGCGTATCCCGGCAAGAAGCGCGGTCTTGACACTGAGTTTGCCAACTTCAAGAAGAAGCACCGCGATTGGCAAGAGGTACTGCCATTGCTTTTACCAGCGGCGCAGGGTTATGCCGAACAGACACGCGGAAAACCCAAAGAGTACATCAAGCACCTCCAGACATGGATAAACAACCGATGCTGGGAAATCGAATACAGTAACGACAATTCAGAACAATCAAATGGAAGAAATCAAACTTATAGACAAAATGGTATATCTTCAGCCGGATATGGCCTCCAAATGCCAGACGGAACTGAATACCATTAAGGCGGTCTTCTTTGACATCCTCAAGGGTTACTGCCCCGATTTTGTCGTTGACAAGGACAACCGGGCGATTGTTACTGACGTGTTCAACTGGTGCATACGCAATACAGAGGGCAACCTGAAACCGTGCAAAGGTCTATGGATTTACGGTAATATCGGAACGGGCAAAAGCACACTGATGAAAGCCATCATCAAGTTTGTCAGCAAACACTGGCTACGTGATAGCGGCGAACACATCAAACCCCGGTGGATAAACGTGCCTACTTTCTGCGGTCAATATGCCGCCAACGGCTTCTCGGTCTTTGACAGCATCCCTATGGGTCTCGACGAACTCGGAACTGAAATAGCCCCCACAAACCATGTAGGCAACAAGCTGAACGTCGTGGCGCACTTGATAAACACCATCTACGACAACAATAGCGACATCCCCTACATCGTGACTACCAACCACACGCTGAAAGAAACCTTTGACCTTTATGGCGCAAGGACTATCGACCGTATAGGTCAGCTTTTCAACCTTGTGGAAATAAAAGGCACGACACGGCGCGATACATCTGCAATCTGGCAATCCATTAAAGCCGAAGAAGAAAGGAGTAACGGTTCAAAATGAGAGCTTACAGCGACTTTGGAATAGACATCCCAGCTGGGCGCAATAGCGGCAAGATGAAAGTTATCTGCCCCAAATGCCATGACCGACGGAAAGACAAGCGCGATAAAAGTCTTTCAGTCGATTTAGGCAAGGGCGTATGGCATTGCCATTACTGCGGCTGGAGCGGAACTATCCATGTCGGCGAAAGGTCGCATGATGCCCCCAAAAAGGAATATCGCAGACCTACGCCACGACCCATCACAACGCTGTCGCGCAAACTCGTTGAATGGTTCAATAGTCGCGGTATATCGGAATGGGTGCTTGAACGCATGAAGATTAACGAGGGTGAGCAGTTCATGCCGCAGGTCGGAAAGAAGATGAACACCGTGCAGTTCAACTACTATCTAAACGGCGAGCTTATCAACGTGAAGTATCGCACCGGCGATAAGAAATTCATGCTTGAAAGCGGCGCGGAACTGATTCCCTACAATCTTGACAGCATCGTCGGACAAAGCGAGTGTATCATAACCGAGGGCGAAATGGACTGTCTTTCGTTCATTGAAATCGGAAAGAACAACTGCGTCAGTGTACCCAACGGCGCGAATAGCAACCTGTCATATCTTGATGACTTTATAGAGGGCTTCTTTGGTGACAAGGAAACAATCTACATTGCCGTCGATACTGACACAAAGGGCTTATTGCTGCGCGATGAACTGATACGTCGTTTTGGTGGTGAAAGATGCCGCATTGTCACTTATGGCGATGACTGTAAGGATGCCAACGAGCATCTCCAGAAGTACGGCAAGGAAAGTCTTGAAAACTGCCTTAAAACCGCCAAAGAGGTCAAGGTTGAGGGCGTGTTCATGCTTGACGATTACGAAGAAGAGCTTGATGCCATCTATCAGAACGGTCTTCAAAAAGGCTTCATGGTAGGACATCCCAATCTTGATGCGTTGATGAGTCTTGAAACCAAACGCCTTATGATTGTGACCGGCATACCGGGCAGCGGTAAATCGGAATTTATCGATGAGATGTGTGTTCGTCTGAATATCCTTTACGATTTCAAGGTCGGATTCTTCTCGCCCGAAAACGTGCCGATTCAGCTTCATGCCGTAAAGCTGATAGAAAAGCTATGTGGAAAGAAATTTCAAGCCATAGACAACCGGGGTGAAAACATCACTCCACAGCAATATGCTCACGCCAAAGAATACTATCGTGAAAACTTCTTTCACGTATTACCGGAAGACGGTGCAACGATAGATAATATTCTGGCAAAGGCTAAATACCTTGTACGTCGTAGGGGAATACGAATTTTTGTACTTGACCCATTTAACCGAATCGAGCATGAACAGTCAGGCGGCGAAACGGAAACCCAATACATCTCGCGTCTTCTGAATAGAATGACGGCTTTTGCCCAGCAGAACGACCTCCTTTTCATCCTTATGGCGCATCCCACCAAGATTAAAAAGGATAACGGAAATGGCGGTGTGCCTACCATGTACGACATCAGCGGCTCTGCGACATTCTTTGACAAAGCGGATTTCGGTCTTGTGGTACATCGTGAACGCGACGAAAGCAAGAATTACACCCTTGTGCGCGTGGAAAAGGTCAAGTTCAGACACCTCGGTGCGCCGGGCGATGCTACATTCAAGTTCAACGTCATCAATGGCCGATATATCCCGTGGAAGCAAAGCGAAAGCGTAGCCGTGGATTTCAGGGCTGACATGGAGGATATGATTGCAGCCAAAGAACGGGACGAAATAACGCAGCCATCCCTGCCATCGGGTTTGCCGTGGGAAGATGATGCAGATTCAATCCCATCACAGCCACAACCGCCAGCCGGGATGAACTTCGCGCAAACGCCCATGCAGATGCAGACGGATGACCCAAACATGCCGTTTACGCCGATTGACCCCAACGAGCCATTACCTTTCTAAACCAAGTAAATCATTATCACAATGCAAAATATAGAGCTTTATAACGACCACTTTCAGAATTGGAAGAGGTATCTGAGTTGCAAGGCGCAGCTTATCATCGCCGATGTGCCTTATAACCTCGGAATAAACGCCTACGCATCCAACCCCAAGTGGTATGTTGATGGCGATAACGCAAACGGCGAAAGCGAACTCGCCGGCACGCAATTCTTTGATACCGATGCTAATTTCAAGCCAGCGGAATTTATGCACTTTTGCTCAAATCTGCTTATCAAAGAACCCAAAGAGGCGGGTAAAGCACCGTGTATGATTATCTTTTGTGCCTTTGAACAGATGATGTATTTCATCGAGCTTGGAACGCGCTATGGATTCAATTATTACATCCCATTGGTCTTTCGCAAGAACTGGTCAGCGCAGGTACTCAAGTCTAACATGAAGATTGTAGGAAACTGCGAATACGGATTATTGCTTTACCGTAAAAAGCTTCCCAAATTCAATAATGGCGGTCGCATGGTCTTTAACTGCATGGATTATCCCCGTGACACCAAGACACCTAAAATCCATCCCACGCAGAAATCCGTGCCTTTACTGGAACAGCTTATCCGCATCTTCACCGACCCCGGCGACGTTGTTATTGACCCATGCGCCGGAAGTGGCACAACCTTGCTTGCTGCAAGAAATTGCGGTCGCCGTGCCTACGGATTTGAGATTAAGAAAGATTTTTATGCCGATGCCGTGAATCTGCTCAAAACCTATCAATCCACACCATCGATGTTTGACATCGCGGAATTGGTAGAGCGCGAGTCACGCCGGGATAAAGCCAAGGCAAATAATCAACCTGAAAGCCTATTTGCGGAATGACACCACGTAGCGAAATCATCCTCGGCGATAGCTTTGAGGTACTGAAATCAATGGCAGACAAAAGCGTTGACATCGCTTTATGTGATTGCCCTTACGGAATAGACATCTGCTCAAGTGGCAGACTGATGAGAGAAAAGGGTCGCACATACAAGCCGTGGGATAAGGATGCTCCAAAAGCGGAATTTTTCACGGAGTTGCTTCGCGTCAGCAAGAACGCCATCATCTTCGGAGCGAACCATTTCATAGACCGCATCCCCATCAATTCAAAGTGCTGGATTGTGTGGGATAAGGAACAGCCGGAAACATTGTCATTTGCCATGTGTGAGCTTGCCCTCACTACATTTGACAGGTCGGCAAAGATATTCAGATATAGCGCGGCGCGTCAGAGTGTAAAGGAAACACGGATACACCCCACACAAAAGCCAGTCGCCTTGTACGCATGGATATTTCAGAACTTCGCCAATCCCGGTGACTTAATTCTTGACACCCACCTCGGAAGCGGTAGTAGTCGCATTGCCGCCTATCGCATGGGCTTCGACTTCATAGGCTGTGAGATTGACCCAGAATATTACACGGCGCAAGAGGTGCGCTTTCGTCAAGAATGTATGGGCGAACAACGACGCGGCAATGTCGTGCTGACACAATACGAATTATTCAATAATGACCAATATGGAAAAGATAACAGTCTTTGAAGCCTTTGCCGGTTACGGCAGTCAGTCGATGGCTCTTGAACGCCTCAAGCAAGACATTGGGCTTGACTATACGGTTGTCGGAATATCCGAAATCGATGCTACCGCAATCAAGGCTTACTACGCAGCCCGCGATGCCGAGTTGCTGTCACGTTGCCGCACAGTCGGCGATGTGGAAACTGCCATTAGGGGGGGGTACGAGCCTCCGCAGGAACTTATCGACCGCTACCCGAACTATGGCGACATCTGCAAAATCAACTGGGCGAATGTGCCGGATTTCAATCTGTTCACATACAGCTTCCCTTGTACCGACATCAGCAATGCCGGTTTACAGAAAGGACTCGCCGAGGGGTCTGGCACAAGGTCATCGCTTCTATGGGAGTGCGCAAGGGCAATCGAAACCAAATACCCCAAATACCTCTTGATGGAAAACGTCAAGGCTCTTGTAAGCGACAAATTCATGCCGGATTTCAAGCGATGGGCGATGTATCTGGAAAGCCTCGGTTACACGAACTATTATCAAGTGCTGAACTCAAAAGATTATGGCGTACCGCAGAACCGCGAGCGCGTCTTCATGGTCAGCATCCACGGCGAGGCTATTTACTATTTCCCCAAACCCTTCAAGTTAGACCGCCGCCTCAAGCACGTATTGGAAACGAATGTAGATGAAAGCTACTATCTGTCTGATGCTAAGATTCAGGCAATCATAGACCATTGCGAGCGTAAGCAAGCTGAGGGTTGTGGCTTCAAGCCGAACTTCCAAAACGGGGGGGGTATTGCGGAACCATCACCGGGAACTACGGACAACGTGAAACCGATACCTACATCCAAGAATGACGAAGACGGCATCATTGTGGTTGGTAAAATCAACAACTCGCAAGACGGCAAAATCGTGGACGCAGACGGCATTGCGCCGACACATACGTCAGGACACGGAAACTGCCCCAAAGTGCTTGTTGAAAATACCCCCCCCCCCGGACAATCTGCATAAATTCAAAGGATGAGAATGGCAAGCAGCCAAGTATCGCGGATAGAGTTTATGACAGTAACGGAATAGCCACAGCACTGACAACCGGATGGCATCCCTACATCATGGAATCGCAAAACAACAATTCAGAAAATGAATAAAGATAAAACCGCCCCAGAGCTTAAAATCATAGGCAATGTAATGCCGTCGGGTCACAATGTAGGTAACATCTACGACCCGGACGGAATATCGCCCACGATTATGCTCAATCACGGTTATCCGGCACTTATTCTTGAAGAAACAACCGACAACGACATGAATCAGCTTATACAGGTGGCGCAGATATACGACAAGGAAAAGAATCCTACCAACGGCAGGGTTTATGACCCCAGCGGCATCTCGCCTACGCTTACAACGCCAACAGGCGGCAACTCAATGCCCCTTATCCTCGCTATGGAACAGATACCTTTCAATACAGCCGACGAGGGATTAGCCTACACAATCACGACACGCTACGGCGCAATGTGCGCAAGCAATCTGATTGATGGCAATTTCCCTATGACCGGCATCCTTACAATCGAAAACCCAACAGAAGAAATGAAACGCCAGATAGAAGACGGAATCCTAAACTTCGACAAAGGGCTGCCAAAAGAAGCCAACCCCAAGTCATGCGCCATGCGTGGTCGCGGCAAGGGTGCGGATTACCATCAGGAACTTGAGATTGGCGACGATGTAGCCAACGCCCTTACAACCGTCCAGAAAGACTCTATGATACTTGAGGGCGAAGACCCGTCAATCATCAGTCTTATGCCGTGGAATAGACCCGGCGGCGACGTGGGCGATGTGTCGCCGGCCATCACAACAAGCGCATGGGAGCAGAACAATTTTGTAAAGCTGCCCGACGGAGATACCCCTATGGTTATGGCTGACCCACGGAAGAATTACGGCAGATTGCAGCCATCGGCTGAATCCTCGCCCACGCTTCTCAGCACTGACTATAAATCGCCCCATCTTGTCGTGGAACGTGGCGACGGCGAACTTGATATGTCTGACCCAGAAACGCGCATCATCAAGCGAGCCGTAGACCATGTGGCGCAGGAGTACGGAACGCAGACGCGCTTTCGCATACGCAAGCTGACCCCACGCGAGTGCTACCGCCTTATGGACGTGCCGGAAGAATATATCGACCGCCTGTTAGCGTCTGGCATATCCAAATCCCAACACTACAAACTGGCGGGAAATTCTATCGTGGTATCATGTCTTTATCACATCTTCAAGAATTTATTTACCAATGAAATCCCAGTTAATCAACAGCTATCCCTTTTCTGATATGCTTGACGGCATAAAGCTCCCAGAATCGGTCATCGCCGAAATGGAAAAGCGAGGGATAAGT
Organism: Paramuribaculum intestinale; assembly: GCF_003024925.1. Classification (GTDB taxonomy): domain Bacteria; phylum Bacteroidota; class Bacteroidia; order Bacteroidales; family Muribaculaceae; genus Paramuribaculum; species Paramuribaculum intestinale. The sequence goes on along the minus strand of NZ_PUED01000025.1, from coordinate 2,548 downwards.
GCAAACCCCATACCCATAAAGCCGATGATTGACACCGGCATCCACTTCAAGAAGCGCGAACCAATGCGTGAACGCGACCTGTCAACAGAAGAATTTCTCAACCTGTTCGACAAGGCCGAATCACTCAAGATGGCGTATGTACCACACTTCATTACGCAGTGCGTAATCTACTATCTTGACTTATTTGTGGAATATGCCCGCGACTGTCGGCTTTCAGACTTCAAGAAGCACACCCGGTTGCTCAAGGCAATCAAAGAGGAGTATCTTGCAGCCCTACGCCATGAAATGCCGCCGCACGTCTTTGAGAAATTCCTTACACAGCGCGATGAATACCTTGTGTCATGCGGCGCAAATCTGAGTCTTATGTATTTCACATTCGGAAATCAGATTTTGAAGAAATATGGCCGGATAGACCACGAAGCCCTATACTGTTACGCCAACATAATCCTTGCTTTCATCAACTACGTGGAAGACTTTGACCGCAACGTCAACAAGCGTATCGCAGAAAAGCTGGGGATGCCCTGCCGTAATCACGGAGATGCGCGTCTGACCGCCATTAAAGGCGTATGCAACGACATCATCAAACCCTACCCGCTGGAAAAGAACAATGACACCGAGCTATGCGTCGGCGTAATGGCAAACAAAGCGGTCATAATGATAAACAACATGCTATAACAACCCTCATATCGCAATGGAACAAGTAATCACTGACATCATCGACAAAAAGGCGGCGAAGCAGTTTAATAAGCTGACACCGACCAAGCGCAAGGCATACCGCGCAATGCTTTATGCAGGTGCGCAGATAACCATGAACGGCTATTCAGTAAGGGATATAGCCGCCGAAATCGGATATTCAGAAAGCGGAACATCAAAGTTGGCGCAGAAGTGGATAGAGCTGATGCGTCAGGGCGATGTTACCGTCAATCTGATTATAGCAGCCATTCAGAAATTGCCTAAAAACAAACGTTTTCAGCACGGAAAGGAAATCGCGCCCCATGTCAAGCTAACACCCACTGTCGTAGCGGAAGAGCCAAAGGATGAAACTCCACGGCCCACACCGGCGCAGACCCCGGCACCAACGGAAAATAAGCGAAAGGGCAAGTATGTACTCGGCTTTTTCATTACACCGGAAGACGAAATGCGCGAAAGAGCCGCCATTCGTTCATCCATCCTGTTCTTTCAGACCTACGGCAAGGGCGCAAAACCGCGTATGCACGGCGAGTATTACACGCCCGGAACGCATCAGGCAAAAGACAGTGAAGATAGCAAGAAGTGGCTACCCCTTGATACAGCAGCCCTTTACTGCGGATGCAAAGCGGAAATCATCAGCAAAGCAGGTCAAAACGGCGTGATTGAACGACGTGTCTATAAGCGCAATGCCAACCGTAACTATTATGAGTATAACATCGCTGATTTAGACAAGTTTATACGCGACAATCATCTCCTCTAACAAAGGTAATCAACTCGCAATGTGGAAGATAGCTAAGAGCTAATAAGAGTTAAAAATCAAATTTGCCCGGCGATTTAATTTGGATAATTAAAGTAAATGCTTTAACTTTGCGACGTGGTTGTAAAAGTAAACACTTAAACAAATAAATATATCAACATGGATTTATCCTCAAATCAAGAGCCGACAACGCAGGCCACAAAGGTCTGCACAAGATGCGGCAAAGAATTGCCGGTTGACCAGTTCAGCCGTCGCAGTAGCTCGGCTGACGGGTTGCAGATGTGGTGCAAGTCGTGCCAGCGTGAATCACAACGTATCTCGCGCAGTAATCGCCAATTACCCCCCCCCCCCAATCAAGGGCGAACCGTCATCCCCGCTTGCGGAATTTACACCGCGTCAGCTTATCGAAGAATTGCATAATCGTGGCTATCGCGGCGAGCTTCAATACCTCTACACTATAAAGGTCTGAGATATGATAACGAAGATAACCCCGGATTTAGTGGAAAAATGGGCTGAGTGGCTTGACCACCAGCCCAAAACCACTGCACTAACCGAAGAGCAGATGCAGACATTCGTTTTGGCGACCATGCACGAAAGCAAAATCGAAGCCAACGAAGAACTCAAGAACGATATACTGAATGGCGGGCCGTCTATGGAACGTCTATTCTACAACCGCGTCAAAGCCTGTCACACCTATACCATCACATTTGCCGTCGCCCTCGCTATGGCAAGTATCACGCGAACACCCGGCGAAGTCACGATGTACGCCAATTACTTGCAGTATAAGGCGAAGAAGATGGGAAAGGGTCTATTGCGGATGCAAGACATCGGGATGCACATTCTGCCGTATGGCGTATTTTCACGCGATACAATGCGCGAAGCGTGGGATAGGCAGAAATGCTCGCACAACCTCGGCTCTGACAACATTCTTGACCATAACGAAGCACAAGGAACAATCGAAATCAAACAAGGCTAATGTTTTACGAAGATACAGGGCAATTTACACCCAAACAAATCAAGTTGGCAAAGGAAATAGCCAGCAAAATCAAGGCATTGCGCAAGTCTGGGTGCGCCATCGTTGCGCGTCAAGATAGCCTATAC
>NZ_PUED01000249.1 GCF_003024925.1 Paramuribaculum intestinale | reverse complement strand
CCATTATGGCGTATCGGGATGCCGTCCGAATACCCGATAACCAGATTTCTGTGAACGGAAGCCAATGGGTGCAGTTTCCGGTGGAGTCCTTTTGCAAACAGCCGTGCCTTGAACATATCCAGCTCATTCGGTCTGGCTTTATTGTAACCATTCATCAGCACCCAAGGGCCTGTACGGTCAAAACCACGGCAAGAAAACTCACCGGCTATAATTCCGCCTTTTCTTTCGATGATTTTCTTCAGGGGTTTATGATATGCCCCCAAGAATGGACGGCAGCGGGTGGAAAATATGAAAACATTTTTCCCATCAATATTCTGCTCTGAAACAAATCTTTGAAGCCGGATATCGTGGGCTGCAAAATTTATTGCAGAGCCAAAGCCAATTAAATCGTAGCCTGACAGGTCTATTGTCGGGGTGTTGTCCACTGATACCAGTTCGGCGGACAGTGCGTCAGCCATGCTTTGTGCGATCTTCAGCGTATTGCCTTTGTATGATGAGCGATATAATATTATTGTTCTCATCTTGAAATTGATATTTTTGTTTCGGGTGTTCCGGGGCCACCGTTCACACCTTTGTAGCCCACGAACATCAAGGTAGCCGTGTCAAAATAATAGTCACAACTCCAGAATGCCGACATAAAACCGGTCAGACTGACTTCTATTTTGACGGTGTGCCCACCGTCAAATCTTTCAATACCCTTCTTGACAGCCGACATGGTGTAGAGTTTGATATTGTCAGGGCGAAAACACTCGTATTCCAACGACTTGCCGTTTTTCAAGGTCAGCCCCGCATTGTAGGCAATATTCTGATACCACGGTTTGCCTTTGCTTTTAACTGTCTTCGAGATTGGTTTGCCGTTGAACTTGCCGGATATAGAATATTTGCCGTTTTTTAAGCTGACAGTCAAGCTGGTATTTGAAACAGGGTTGATTATTTTCCAACTTTCGGTCTTATACCCATTGTCCAAAATATACTCATGCCTTTCGTTGCCTTGAATTGTATTCAGATATATCTTCCCGTCTTTGTGTTCCTCCGACCACTTGACAGACGTTTTCGTCTTGCCGCAAGTGGAAATGTAATTCCTTTCCTGCGCCATAACAAAGACTGCAAGAAACAGCGTCAGTGCTATTACGATGATATGTTTCATAGTTTGCTGTCGTCAAAGATGAAATCAACATACTTGGAAATCATTGCTTCCATTCTGCTCCACGCTTCCGGCTTGCTGAAATCTATGCCGTTCAGTTTGGGGTACTGTCTTGTGAAAAGTACAATGTAATTGATTGCGGATATGATTATGGCAACGGACATATCGTTGTCGTTACCTATATCCAGACTTTTGTTTAATTCTTCCTGCAATTTGTAGCCTATGCGCTCCCTTTCTTCGAGGATTCCCTTGAACGATGAATGACCGGATAATTCCCATACCAGAAGTTGCTGCATGAGAACATTGTCCTTCAGATAATGAAGTTGCCGGAAAAGCACATCTTTGACAATCTGCCTTATATCCTTCTTCTCGGACTGTTTGATGGTATCTATAAACTCCGAATAGGCAAATGAATAATAGTCGTGCCGTTTTGCCCATTCGACGAGCAGACCATCCAAGCCGCCAAAATAGCGATAAATCAAAACTTTATCGCATCCGGCTTGACTGGCGATGCGGTTTACCCCAATTTTGGTAAATCCGTCATTCTCTATGATATGGCTCACTGCATCAAGCAGCCTTTTCTCTGTTTCTTTCAATTCCATTTTGGTTAATGTCACTAAGTGGTGACAAAATTATAAAAATAATCGGTGACAACCAAATCGAAATCTATATCAGCGTAATTTTCAGAACGTAAAATAGTCGGAAACAGGAGCGCAACGGGATATGTACTCTTTTGGGGTGTAACCGGTGAATAGCCGAAATTCCTTTATCATATGTGATTGGTCTGTATAACCACATTCATATGATAGTTGGGCAAAACCTATTTTCGGATTATGCTGTAATACGGATAAGGTGCGTTGCAATCTGATGATGCGCAGGAAATCCTTTGGGGTAGTTCCGATGTGTTCTGAAAAGACACGGCAAAACTGCTTTTCACTCAGGCACGCTATGTCGGCAAGCCCCTTTATGTTTGTATGGACAGAATTGCTAATGTGACGCACCACGGTGGAAAGCCTCGGTATATTGTAGTTATTCTCCAGTAGTACGCGGTTTAATAGGAAATTTTCAATTAAGATAACGGCTGTTTCAAGATTGTCGGCATCACCCATTTTCCCTGCCAAATCCTGCAACTCAATGTCCTCCATATCATATATGGAAATGTTCCTATTGCAAAACAGACTGACGGGGATATGAAAAAACATCTTTGCCGTGTGTGGTTGAAACACAGTCACTATCATTTCGATGTTTCCCGTGGAAATGACATCTGTAAAGCTGGTTTCTTGTCCGCTTATAAAACAGCGTGGCTGTAAGTCATTCTGACTTACAACTTTCAGTCTTTCACCACGATGAAACACAAGCGACATACACCCCGTCGGCAAAGTGCGTTGCGACACCATGCCGGGTGAGCTATCCTGCAATACCCAATAATACCGCACAAACGGTTTCAGCGCAGGAGAGGGATGTATGATCTTGAATGTTTGCATCCTGCAAAATTATAACAAGGCTATTTATTCCGATAGTAAAAAACGGACATTAAAGCATTCGGAGTATTTATATTTTTTCGTGCGCAAAATCGCCATCAATATATA
>NZ_PUED01000248.1 GCF_003024925.1 Paramuribaculum intestinale | reverse complement strand
CCATAGCGGGTCTTCTTTGGGAGCTTGACTTTCATGTTGTCGTAGCTGTTGCAAAGGAGCCAGAGCGCGGCGATGTCCATACGCTCCATCGGGAACGACTGCTTGCCATACATCTGGGCGAAAGCCTGTTCCACATTGGCACGGAACAGAAAGTTCATTCCGTGGTGAACGAAACCGGAGCGGGCTATACGTGTGATGTTGCGGCCTGACTCGCGGTTACGGTAGGCATAGGTTATCGCCCGGTTGCTCAGTGTGGTCAGCCACATACGGCTGATACGGCGTCCGGCTTTTGCTGCCTGACATAGAATAGCGAATAGAGCCTGAGCCTCACTTCCGTTGTTTGAGGCGAAGATGACCTCTGCGGCCTGCTCGACAAGAGCCTGAAGCCTGACGACCGTGCTTTTGTCCTCGTCGCTGACCTTGAATTTACCTCCCACATTGTCAGCACGGATACCGTACAGGTATCTCTTGGGGATAAAAGGGAGCGTCTTGATGAAGTCGCTGCCGCCGGCGTAATACTGAAACGGAGCCGGCTCGACGAGACTGGACTCGACGGAGGTGATGACGATGCTGCCGGTGTCGTTGGTGTAGTCGCCGTTTTCGGTACGGTCTGTGCAGTTGAGGGCACGGGATACAGCGAAGGCGATTTGAGCGGAGTGTGCGATTACGAGATTCATAATATTATTTATTTTATTGATTATTACTAATTTGAATTATTAAAAGAGATTTCGGAAAGACATGGGGAGAGTCTGCCTCCCCATGTCGGTGAAGAGGACAGCCATTAGAGAATGGCAGGTATTATGTCAGTCGGGGATTATAATTTCGGTCCCTTCAGTCTGAGCTGCTGCTCTTGCTGCTGTTCGTTCTTGGGAGCCGTCTGACCCTTCTGGAGCGGGTCTGTGATGTTTTTCGTAGCCTCGTTGGTCTTCCCTTGATTGTTCACGGCATACTGGGTCTTGCTCTCCTCGGCCACACCGACAACATTCTTGTTGTCGGCATAGTGATATTCAGTGACCGGACGCTGTTTCTCCTTGTTGAACTGGAGAAATACCGTGCAGGGCTGACCCTGCTTGTCAGTGACATTTACCATCTCGATCTTTTTACCAGCCATATAGTCGGCAATCTGCTGTTCTGTGAAATGTGTAGAACCCCACTTGGTAATACGTTTGGGGTTGCCATCAGAATCAACCCATGTATTACGTTGTTGTGTCTCTCCGGACTGCTCCTGTTTGAGCGACTGCGTGCGGACGAACTCGACATCACGCTTGTCGGCATTATACTGGAGGTCGCTGGTAAACTTGCGGCCGTTGTTCAGTTCGATTTCCTTACCATGTACCACACCGCCGTCTTTCAGGATACCTATCTCTTTCATCGAAAGCTCGGTCTTGCCGATGTGGTTCTTTATAAAGATTTTATCCACAGGCATGGCCTCGATTTCGTTGGTAAGACGGTCAACGCTGACCAGACATTTCTTCATCTCCCCTGTCATGGGGTCGGCAAGTTCCACAACTTTGCCGAGGTTGCCGGTTTTGAGAAGCTGCTCCTTATCTTCTTTCGAGAACTCGTAGCCACGGAAGGGAACATCAAGTTTGGGCTCGTTCTTGATGAAGTGTGGCGCAAGTGTAAAACTTCCGTCGGGTTGCTCCTTGAAGGAAAGTCGGGCATCAAGAGTGAATTTCTCATCTCCGAACTGTGGGGTGACGGTAAAAAGCTGGGGCGACTTGTGATTGTAGAGCATCGACTGTAGCGCGCCGGACTGTTCGAGTGTCTCTCGCTTAACGCCCCACTGCTGTTCGATGGTGGCCCAGTCAATCCTGTTGGGGTCAACGGGTGTCGCCTTGGCTGCGGTGGTTGTCACTTCCTGACTGGTCTGCACAGATTCCTGTTCTGGCTTAGGCTCTGCTTCCGGTTCCTGCTGTACTTCCGTCGTGGTCTGTTCCTGTGCCGGAGTCTGTTCTTGTGTCTGAGCCACAGGCTTCACCTCAACCTCGTAAGGCTTGAGCATCTCGCCGTTTGACGCCGGGTCTTGGATTAGGTCTGCCATTGCCGGAGCGATAGCGTCATAGCGGTCGGCAGGGAGTTTGAAGAAGCCGAACAGCGATGGATTCTGCGCCTGACGGATGAAATTGGAGATGAACGCCTCGATGGGGTTCTGGTTTTTGTTGAACTTAACGAGATCGCTCAACTTGGCAGTCTTGGCGTCTGCCATCTTCGGGGTGCCGTCGGGGTTCTGACCGACGACTGCGCCTACCTGTCCCGTCTCGTTGTTGCGGGCAATCAGCACTTCCTGTTCCTGGATATTTTCCATAAACTTATATAGGGGGATTTTATGGCACCTTAGCTGGTGCCGAGGTTATTGAATCTTTCATTGCGGAGTTTCCTGCGCTCCATTCCTTCCGGACTGCGGGAACTGACAAATGTACGGTCGATATATTCCTGCACCTGATGCTCGTAGTGGAATACCACTGAGCCGTCCTTGCTGATCATATACTCGATTTCATCGTCAGCCCTTAGTTGTCGGATTTTTCTCACGCTGAAGCCGAATAGCTTCATCACATGCTCGGTGAGATAAATCATGCGGCCGTTGATTGAAAGTATCGGAGGCTCTTTCTTCTTCATCATGCACCTGAGCATCTCAAGCATGATTCTTATCGAGGCCTTGGCAAACTTCGGGAATGTTCCCACATCGTTATAGTCAATTTCAGTTTTCTTCATTTTGCGTTTCGTTTTCGATTACGATGCAAAATTA
>NZ_PUED01000247.1 GCF_003024925.1 Paramuribaculum intestinale | reverse complement strand
CCCGACAGCAACACCGGCTCAAGATTGGCTACCGGAGTGATGACGCCGGTGCGTCCCACCTCGAACGATACGAAGCGCAGCCGCGTGAGGGCTCTCTCCGCCTGAAATTTGTAGGCGATGGCCCAGCGAGGCGATTTGGCGGTGGTGCCGAGGTTGAGCTGCTGGCGCAGCGAGTCGACTTTGAACACGAGGCCGTCGGTGGCTACCGGCAGCTCTTTCCGCGCCTTGTCCCAATGGTTGATGTATGCATCCACCGCCTCCAGACTGTTGAGCCGTGTCATCGCGTCCGACACCTTGAACCCCCACGATCGTGCCTGCTGCATGTTTTCGTAGTGGGTGTCGCATGGCAGATTGTCGCCTATAAGATAGTAGAAGTAGGCGTCGAGGCCGCGTCGGGCCACTTCGGCCGGGTTGAGCAGCTTCAGCGTGCCGGCAGCAGCATTGCGCGGATTGGCGAAGAGGGGCTCTTCCTGAAACTCACGTTCGGAGTTCAGCCGGTCGAATGCTTTCCATGGCAGCACGATCTCACCGCGGATTTCAAAGCTCTCGGGCCACCCTTCGCCTTGAAGGTGCAGAGGTATGGAGCGGATGGTGCGCACGTTGTCGGTCACCACGTCGCCCTTTTCACCGTCGCCACGGGTGACAGCCCTTACGAGCCGACCGTGTTCGTAGATCAGCGATATCGATGTGCCGTCAAATTTCATCTCTCCCACGATGGTCACCGGCTGGCCGTTGAGACTGTCGCGCAGGCGTCCCAGAAATTCGTCGACCTCGCCGACCGAATAGGTGTTGCCCAGCGACAGCATCGGGTGTATGTGAGGCGCCTGAACGAACCCCTTCGACAGATCGCTGCCCACACGGTGGGTGGGGGAGTCGGGGTCGTCCCATTCAGGATGTTCTTTCTCAAGCTCCTCAAGGCGCTTCATCAATATGTCAAAGTCGTGATCGGAAACAGTAGGGGCGTTGTCCACATAATAGCTGTGGTTGTGCCGCTCTATTTCCCGGCGCAGACGTGTGATTTCATCGTGTATTTTTTCTGTGTCCATCGGTGGATGTTGTATTTGAGGGTGCAAAGATAACTATTTAACAAAGTTTAATCAAATTATCCGACAAAAAAATCGAATCATAGTCATAATTCCGTAACAAAGACGTAACTTTGTCGACAAATCCAATATACTGACCGTCGTATCGCTGCGGCGATACAGAAATCATATACCGGAATGAACGCGATTGTATCTAACATAGTGCTTGTCGTCGCCATGATCCTGACAGGATGTGGCGCGTCTGACGGCCGTCGTAATGAAACAAAAGTGCAGCAGGCGTCGCAGACGACACAGCTTAAGATGAAATTTCGAGCTGACAGCGCATACGAGAATATACGCCGTCAGGTGGAGATGGGACCGCGTGTGCCCGGTACTGATGCTCACCGGCGTTGCGCCGAGTTTCTTGTCAGCGAACTCGCGCGTCACGGATGTGATACAATCCTTGTGCAGAATGCAATAGTCAGCGCCTTCAACGGCGATGAACTCCCCATAAGCAATATCATGGGACGGTTCAATCCGGGCAATAACCGCCGCATACTGTTGGTGGCGCACTACGATAGCCGTCCGTGGTCCGACAACGAAGACCGCGAGTCGGATCGTCATGTGCCGGTCGACGGCGCCAACGACGGCGCCAGCGGTGTGGGAGTGTTGCTTGAAGTGGCGAGAGTGCTTGGCGTGGAGCGTCCCGACGTGGGTGTCGATCTGCTTCTTGTCGACGCGGAGGATTACGGTGATTCGAGCGGTTTCAGCAACAAGGAGGATACATGGTGTCTGGGCACACAGTATTGGATCCAGCGCATGCCTTACAACGCCGACAACCGTCCGGTCTACGGCATAGTACTCGATATGGTGGGTGGCACCAACGCGCGTTTCCACCGCGAATACTATTCCAATCAGGCAGCTCCCGCAGTGGTCAACAAAGTGTGGGGCATCGCAGCTCGCGAAGGCTTGTCGAAGACGTTTATCGACGATGTCGGCGGATCGATAATCGACGACCATGTGTTCATCAACCGTGCCGGCATACCGTGTATTGACATCATTGAGTGCAACAATGCCATAACTCATTCATTCCCGCCGACATGGCATACCCGTTCCGATAATATGTCGTCGATCGACCAGCGGTCGCTTCAGGCTGTAGGCAAGGTCGTGATGGCAGTGATCGACAGCGAGTCCTCTTCGCGCTGACCGCAGGTCGGGATCTGCGGCAGGCTGGTGTCGCAAGGCGATCCATGTTTCTGAAAACATTTTTTTTCTCGGTGCTATCGGGTAATACGGATGGCATTTGCGATAGATATGTCAGATAAAATGCGTAATTTTGGGGCATGTTTGACAAGTGCGTAAAAATACGTAAGGCGACAGTTGCTGTCGTTTTGGCTCTGATGGCTGCGGTTTCGTGTCCGGAGCGTGCATGCGCGCAGCAGTTTGTTTCGTTTGAACCGGCACGCCAGTTTCTCGAAGTCGACGTGCATCTGCTCGGCGGCGGAAGCGGCGTCATACAGAACTATGCGTCATGTTTTCCTGAAATCCGCGAAATCAACAACTCGATGGGGGGCAGTTATGGATTAGGTGCCGGAGCTGTATTCGGGCTGAACACGTTTTTCGGACTCGGCACGGAATTAAACATACTCCTCAACCACAGCCGCACTGATATGGGAGTCAGCAATGATGATGCCACCAGTGTGAGCAACGTTTTTCTTCGCAACCGTTACTGCTACGC
>NZ_PUED01000246.1 GCF_003024925.1 Paramuribaculum intestinale | reverse complement strand
GTCCAAGGTAGAGGGCAGTAGAGCTTTGTTAAAAAAACTTTTTCTTTCACGGATTTCTAAAGCTTTAGTTCCGGGTGTTTCTAATGAAAAGCTACTGTGTCAATTGGGTTTTAAGGGTGAGATAATTAAAACTCATGGAGTAGGACTGTATAATCGGAATAGAAGAGTGCCATTCCGAGCTCTTCATGAAGATGCCAAAAAGTTTTTGTATGTGGGTAGATTAAGTATTGAGAAGAATCTGAAGTCTTTAATTACCGTTTTCAATGATTGTCCGGAATGGATATTAGAGATAGTTGGATTTGGCCCACAAGAAGAACAGCTGAAATTGATGGCAAAAAAAAATGTTATTTTTAGAGGTGCTGTAAAAAACACAGATTTGCTAGAAATTTATCAAAAGTCTGACGTGTTTGTCTTGCCATCGGATCGAGAGCCTTGGGGATTAGTTGTAGAAGAGGCTATAAATAACGGTGTGCCGGTAGCTTTAAGTTCACGAGTCGGAGCTGCAGAGGATTGGGTGGGTATTCATAAGTGTGGATTGACTTTCAATCCCGATGATATTGACGATATTAAACACACGCTAGACGTCATTGCAAATAAGGAAGTAAACAATGATTTTCGGCGTCGGATTCAAGGTGTTGATTTTGATTATATTGAACGAGAACAAGTCGATTCATTTATTTTTTAATTAAGCTTGTGCGACTACTTCAAATAAACGTTACAGCCAACTGGGGATCAACTGGAAAAATTGCTGAACAAATAGGTCGACTAGCTGTAAGGCAGGGGTGGGAAAGCTATATTGCTTATGGCAGGGGAAATCCCGAATCGGATTCAAACCTAATCAGAATTGGCAGTGATTGGGATATGCGGTTTCATGGTCTTCAAACAAGATTATTTGACAATCATGGCCACGCATCCCGTGGAGCTACGAAGGCGCTCATTCATAAGATTGAACAGATAATGCCAGATGTTATTCATTTGCATAATATACATGGTTATTATCTAAATTATCCTTTGTTGTTTGATTTTTTGAAGAGTTGGAGTGGACCGATAGTGTGGACGCTTCATGATTGCTGGGCATTTACCGGCCATTGTGCTTATTATGATTATGTACAATGCGATTGCTGGCAATCAGCCTGTCGTCGTTGTCCTCAGCAGGGTTCGTATCCGGCTTCTTTTTTAGTTGATCGCAGCTACCAAAACTATATAGATAAAAGAGCATCTTTTCAAGGGGTGAGAAATGTCACCCTTGTTCCAGTATCAAATTGGTTGAAAGAAGAGTTGCGACATTCTTTTCTTGAGTCTTACCCGGCGGTTACTATTCATAATGGAGTAAATATAGATGTATTCAAACCGTCATCCAAAGGTAAGGATATTAGGCATATTATAGGTGTCGCAAGCATTTGGGAAACGCGAAAGGGTCTATCTGAATTTGTTAAGTTAAGAGAGGTATTGCCAGAGGAGTATGAAATAACATTGGTAGGCTTATCTGCCTGTCAGATAAAAAAACTCCCACCTGGTATAAAGGGAATTACAAGGACTGAAAATGTAGGTAAACTTGTAGATCTCTATTCACGTGCATCGGTTTTTGTTAATCCAACGTTAGAGGATAATTTCCCGACAACAAATATTGAAGCTCTAGCTTGTGGTACACCTGTGGTTACTTACCTGACTGGAGGTTCGCCTGAATCCATTGATGCTGACACTGGTATTGTCGTAGAAAAGGGAAATATAGGGGAGCTAGCAAATGCTATAGAGTCAATATGTGCATCGTCTCATTTTTCTTCTGAAGCTTGTCGCAGACGTGCGGAAATTGAATTTGATCAAAATGCTTGTTTCCAGAAATATATTGATCTATATGATAAAATGTGCTTTAATACTATAAAACGTGGTAATATCAGTAGTCATATCAACTTTTAATAGTGGTAATACGCTGCGTGATACTTTGGAGAGTGTGCTGAGGCAGGGGTATCGTGATGTGGAGGTGATCGTGGTCGACGGGGGGTCGAGTGATAATACGATGGAGATTGTCAGGGAGTACGAGGGGCGGTTTGAGGGGAGATTGAGGTGGATCAGCGAGCCTGACCGTGGGCTGTATGATGCGATGAACAAGGGGATCGCGTTGGCTACGGGCGATGTGGTGGGGATACTCAACAGTGATGATTTCTATACGTCGGATGATGTGCTGGAGCGTGTGGCGCGCGAGATAGATGGGGTGGATGCGGTGTATGGCGACATTCATTTCGTCGATCCTGACGATCTGACCAAATGCGTGAGGTATTATAGCTCGCGTTCGTTCCGCCGGTGGCAGATGCGGCTCGGCTTCATGCCTGCGCATCCGTCGTTTTATTGCCGCAGGCATGTGTATCAGAGTCTGGGTGCGTTTGACCTGCAGTTTAAGGTGGCTGCGGATTTCGAGCAGTTGTTGCGGCTGATCTATGTCAACCGCATTTCGACGAAATATATTCCGATGGATTTCGTGACGATGCGCACTGGGGGGGCGTCGACGTCGGGGTTGCAGAGCCATAAGGCGATCTTGCGGGATCATCTGCGGGCTTATCGGAAGCATGGGATCGGGGCGAGTGTGGCTACTGAGGGGTTGAGATATGCTTATAGGGTCGTTCAGGGGGTGTTGTATAGGTTTGGAGTTGTGATATAGTTTTTTTGGGATAGGATGAGGTGGCTCTGCTGTGCGTTGCGCGGTGGGGCTTTTTTGTGGGGATGAGAATAATCGGAGGTGGTAGGCTCGGGATCGGGGATCGGGGA
>NZ_PUED01000245.1 GCF_003024925.1 Paramuribaculum intestinale | reverse complement strand
TGTAGATTAAAGTAAACACCTTAACTTTGCATCGTAATCAATAACCACAATAAGTTAAACCCCTTAAAACCCCAAGCGTTATGAAGACTCTTAACGAACAAGTAAACGAAATCAAGGCTGCTAACACCAGCAAGAACTCAAAGAAAGCCGCCCTCGCTAAACTGGGCATTACACCCTACGAAATCGACCTCTTGCTTGAGGGCGTTGAGTGCGCTACCCGTGGCCGCTTCACATTTGGCGTTGAGATAGAGTGCTTCGTCAACCGTGGCGCAATTAGAACCGCCGCAGAACACACCGGCATGGCCTACGAATACGAGGGCTACAACCACCGCGACGGTCACGACTACTTCAAGTTTGTCACTGACGCATCAGTGCGCGGCATGACTGACCCCATCGAGTGTGTGTCGCCGGTGCTTGCAGGCGTAAACGGCAAGAACGCCCTTAAAAACGCCGTCAAGACGCTTAACACCGCCGGCGCAAACGTCAATCAAACATGCGGTCTGCATGTGCATATCGGTGCATCTAAACTGACCGCAAAGCAATACTGCAACGTGTTTGTAAACTACGCCTACCTTGAGGCCGTCATAGATACCTTTATGGCCCGCTCGCGTCGCGCTGACAACGCCGGATACGCTCACACGCTGCAAGACCACATCTTCTATCTTGAAAGTGCCGTGACGGTTGAAGACATACGACGTGCCCTCTGCAACGACCGCTACCACAAAGTCAATGCCGAAAGCTACCGCCGTCACAAGACCATCGAGTTTAGACAGCACGCCGGCACGACCAACTACGAAAAAATCATCAACTGGGTTAGCTTCTGCGGAAAGCTCGTCATCTGGTCAAAGAAAAACCGACTGACCGCCCCGGTAGCAAGCATCGACGAGATACCATTTCTCAACGCAGAGGAGAAGTCATTCTTTAAGGCACGTGCAAGCCACTTTGCAAGCCTTTAAGACATCAATCAGGGTCAGGGGTTGAAACATACCCCTGACACCGATTAAAACCCCTACAAGCATTTCTAAACATCAAAATAAAGAATATCATTATGTGCGTCATCATAGTAAAGCCGGCAGGCGTTAAAATGCCAGAAAACGACATCATCAAGGCAGCCTACAAAGCAAATCCCCACGGTTGCGGTTTCATATCCCCATCAACCTTTTATAAGGGGATGAGCTTCGATAGTTTCAAAAGACAACTGAAAAAGGTATCAGATGAAGAGCCTTGCATCATACATTTTCGCCTTGCGACACATGGCTCAATCAAGCGAGCCAACTGTCACCCCTTTAATCGTGGCGATGTATGGTTCGCACACAACGGAATACTAAGCATCATACCGCAGGGGGATATGACCGATAGCGAAACCGCTTTTCAGAATATCATCTACCCGGCTATTGAGAAATTTGGCTATGGGTCTATGCAGATGGATAGAGCCGTTTCAAAGGTCATTGGCTATTCAAAATTTGCCTTTTTGCAAGGCGATAAACTGAAAATGTATGGCGAGTTCATCAAGCAAGATGATGGATGCTATTATTCAAACTTGCGCTTTATGCCTTATGTGGGCTGGGTACGGAATAGCCGTCACCGGTCTTACGCAATGGGTTATTGATTACATAAAAGTCATGGGGTTTAACCTATGCTTCGCCCTGACATTGGGCGAAATTACGACTACTTTTCAAAGGTAGCGATTAAGCGAGGTAACATTTGGGTTACTTCGCTTTTCTTTTGCGTCTTTTGCAGTATGCTAACGATATACGATACCGCAAACGAGATACGTTTTCAGACACCCATCAATAAAGGCTCTAAAAGGGTCGTAGAGTTGATGGGGTCTGATTATGTTTTGCTTAAATTCAGCGTTAGCAAGCCTATTTACTTTCAGTTGGGCGATTGGTGCGATGTGCCGGGTTTTGGCCGCTTTGAATTGGTTGAGTTGTATAATCCCACTTACAACAAATCAACCGGGGGCTATGATTATGAATTAGAACTTGAAGCCTATTATTGTAAATGGCGAAATAAGATTTTCAAGTACACCCCTGAAACCGGTGGTCGCGAGGCTTCGTGGAGTCTTACTGCAACCCTTGATGTGCATTTAGGCGTATTTGTGCGCAATCTTAAAGCATTAGGATATAAGTACAACGAGCAGGAGTTTATCTTTTCAATAGATAGCACGGTCACGCAGTCAGCAAAACTTCTGACCTACAACAATACGGATATGATAACCGCCCTTAATATGATGGCGGAAGCGTGGGAGTGTGAATGGTGGATTGAAGACCATGTGATTTATTTTGGCAGATGTGAAATTGGCACACCGATTGACTTTGAGCAAGGCGTGAATGTGGCTGACATATCAAGTTCAGGCAATAAGAATGTTTACGCCACCAGAATCTATGCTTTTGGCTCAACGCGGAATATTCCCGTAAACTATCGCCCCGTTGATGAAACCGTGGTTGTCAATGGCATCGTGCAGAAACGACTTATGCTCCCTGTCGGAACTCCCTATGTGGATGCTTATCCCAATATGCCGACTGAGGCAGCAGTGGAGCAGGTGGTGGTCTTTGATGACATATATCCACGGACTGACGGAACGATTGACTCTGTAAGCACATATACCGATACTGTCACAAACGATGATGGTACGACAAACACGGAAACATTCTATCGATTCAAGGATAACCATATTCAGTTTTCGCAGGATTACATTCTTGAGAATGAGGAACTTCACATCATTTTTCAGTCTGGTAAATTGAACGGATTGGATTTTGGCGTGATGTTTAATCCCCTCGGAGTGTCTGAAAAATTATCAGATGGTTCTTGGAATCCTGATGCGCAACTTTGGGAGATTGTGGCAAATGAAG
>NZ_PUED01000244.1 GCF_003024925.1 Paramuribaculum intestinale | reverse complement strand
ATCTTTGTACATTTACTTTAAGGAGGTAAATATGCAATATAAAGGTAACATAAAAGAATATATACAGCAGTCGTTTGGCTGGAACGTCAGATTCAGTTCTCTGAACGATGTAAAAAACAGGATTCCATACGGAATTTTTAATGCTGCCGACTATGACTGCGTAGAGATTGATAATTTCAAGGGTGTGGCGATAAAGCCTCATTCGGAGGATGATTTCAGAATGAATAAAAATATTGCCACAACACTTGAAAAACGTCTCGATATGCCGGTTATTTTAATTTTGGATGGCATTAATTCTTATCAGAGAAAATCCCTGATTGAAAGTAGGATTGGGTTCGTGGTACCCGGTAAACAGATATATATTCCACAAATGGGGGCATTGATGTCAGAACGAGGACTTGGCGTAAATGTAAGCACCATAGAGAAACTTTCGGCAGTTGCAGGCGCGATGATAACCTTACACCTCGGCACAAAGTCATTGCAGGGATTGAGTATATCAGATGTTGCCAAGATTATGGGATATTCAATAAAGACCCTTTCATTAGCTGCAGCTGAACTTGAACGCGCCGGTTTAATTTCATTCAAGTTGCAAGGACGAAAAAAGTTGCTTGATTTTCCATTCTCGAATAAAGAGTTATGGGAAAAAGCTTTCCCAATGATTGATAGTCCAGTGGAGAAGCTACTCTTTTCGACTAATTCAGCATTAGCTTCTGAAATCGGTGTTATATCCTCCGATTCTGCACTCTCTGAAATCTCTATGCTTACTTCGCCCCCACAGAATATTTATGCGGTATATGCCCGTAATCCCCAACTCGGTGAACTTGATTTGAATGACAGTATGGGTGATATAAAAGTAGAGGTTTGGAAAACTGACCCTACTATTTCATCCAAGGATGGTATAATGGATATATTTTCACTTGCATTGTCATATAAGAATGATGATGACCCAAGAGTGTGGAAAGAATTAAATAAACTAATAAACGAAGCATTATGAAAGGAATAGACAAGATACGTCAGTATCTCGGAAACTATAAAGGTAGCTATGTGATTATAGGTGGTACAGCCTGTAATCTCAATTTAGAGGAATCGAATATTCATGGGAGAGCTACGAAGGATGTAGATATGATTGTAGTTTGTGAAGCCTTGACTACGGAGTATCTTCATAGCTTCTGGGAGTTCATCAAGGCAGGCGGATATAGAGCCTGGCAGGTAAAGTCAGAAGAAGAGACACATCGTTGCTTCTATCGTTTTATTGACCCCAAGGATAAGGATTTTCCTGTTTACATAGAACTCTTCTCCCGTAAGCCTGATGCCGTGAAACTTCCGGAGGATGCCCATTTGGTGCATATCTCCGTTTCTGAGTACCTATCCAGTTTTTCCGCTATACTTATGGATGATGAGTATTATAGCTATGCAGTATCTCATGCCGTTGAACTGAACGGTGTACAGGCTATTGACCACGATGCTCTGATAGTACTAAAAATCAAGGCATATCTTAACAATATCAAGCGACGCGACGCCGGACAGAAAGTTCAGAGCGATGATATTGACAAGCATAAACGAGATGTCTATCGAATGGTTCACCTGATTACTCCGGCAGACAGGTTTGAGGCTTCAGAAACTATCAAAGATGATATAAGGACTTTTCTTGCTGCCATTGAGAATGATCCCATAAATACGAAGGTCATATCAAAAAATATGGGTGTCCTGGACATTCCTCAGTCAGACTTTATTGAGATTATCAGAACCGTCTACAGCTTATGAGAGTACAATACGCCTCAGATTTGCATCTCGAATTTGGAGAAAATTCAAGGTGGTTGAAAGAACATCCTCTTATTCCATCAGCTGACATTCTCGTGCTTGCCGGAGATATTGGATATTTAGGTGATGACAACTATATCTCACATCCATTCTGGAACCGTGTATCTGAGGATTTCAATCAGGTAATAGTAGTTCCCGGAAATCATGAATTATATAAATTCTTTGACATAAATGAGTTGCGTAACGGTTGGCAATTGGAGATACGCCACAACGTCAGCGTTTGCTATAATTCCGTTATTGCACTCAATGAGGAAACCGACCTTATTGCATCAACACTATGGGCGCATATATCTCCCTCCGAGGAATATCTTACAGAGCGATGCGTAAGCGACTTCAAGCGTATCCGTAACGGTGAGTTTAGATTATCTGCACAACGCTTCAATGAAGAGCATGAGGTATGTCGGAATTTCATTGAAAAGGCGGTGAGTGAAAGTAATGCTGAGAGGATTGTTGTCGCTACACATCATGTACCATCTTTCGCACTGATGGCTGAAGAGTTCAAGGATAGTTCCATTAATGGAGCATTCACAGTAGAATTGGCTGGTATGATAGCAGAAAGCCGAATCAACTGTTGGATTTACGGCCATTCCCATAGAAACATAGATAAGATGATTGGATCTACAAGATGTGTGAGCAATCAACTTGGATACGTTTCCCAGAATGAGCATAATACTTTCAGACGAGATGCTGTAACAGAAATATAGGTTAAGTAACAAGACAATAGTATATTAAGACCATCTGAGAAGGTGGTCTTTTTTCTTGGTCCTCGATTTTCCGATTTATAAGTAACACACATTCGGGGGTTGATAGTGTTGACAGCAAACAATAATGTGTATAACAACGAGTTGCCTATAATAAGGCGTGTTGACAAACGTTGACAAAGGTTGACAGAATTGAGGAACAGATAAAATTCAGAGCCACGGGTTGACAAATTTTGGCTCTATTATATTCTTTTTCATAAAAAGATTTATCAAGATAATATACTGATATATAATATCTTGCGATGGGCTATTTTCGGGGTAAAAATGGGTTGTCACCTTTGTCAATCTTGTCAACCCCGGATAATGTGTG
>NZ_PUED01000243.1 GCF_003024925.1 Paramuribaculum intestinale | reverse complement strand
GTGCCTATCCCAATGCCCGGATACTGTTTGCCGATGAAAAGAGTTTCAAGGCTGACAACCGCGTAAATTTCTTCAATCAGATCAAGAACAACGATTATGACTGCGTGATAATGTCGCACGACCAGTTCGGGAAAATCCCGCAGTCGCCGGAGATGCAGCAACAGATTCTTCAGGCGGAGCTTGATACGGTTGAGGAGAATCTTGAAGTGCTGAAACAGCAGGGCCACGATGTTAGTCGTGGTATGCTCAAAGGCTTAATCAAGCGTAAGGAAAACCTGACCGCCAAGATTGCGACCATTCAGTACCAGATGGATCAGAACAAGGATGCTGTCGTTGACTTCAAGCAGATGGGTATCGACCACATTTTTGTGGACGAGTCGCACCAGTTCAAGAACCTGATGTTCAATACCCGACACGACCGTGTGGCGGGATTAGGCAACTCGGAAGGCTCACAGCGTGCGCTGAATCTTCTCTACGCCATACGCACCATTCAGGAGCGGACGGGCAAAGACCTCGGTGCTACTTTTCTCAGCGGTACGACAATCAGCAACTCGCTCACCGAATTGTACCTGCTGTTCAAGTATCTACGCCCGAAAGAGCTTGAAAGGCAGGATATACGGTGCATCGACGCTTGGCTGGCGATTTTCGCAAAGAAAACAACCGACTTCGAGTTTAATGTCACCAATAGAATTGTGCAGAAAGAGCGTTTCCGTTACTTTATCAAAGTGCCGGAGCTTGCGGCATTCTACAACGAGATAACGGATTACCGCACGGCGGAGGATGTAGGCGTTGACCGTCCTGCAAAGAACGAGATACTGCATAATATTCCTCCGACGCCGCAACAGGAGGACTTCATCGAGAAACTGATGAAATTTGCCGAGAGTGGCGATGCCACCATACTGGGGCGAGAACCGCTGTCACAGACCGAAGAAAAGGCGAAGATGCTTATTGCCACAGACTATGCCCGCAAAATGTCAATGGATATGCGTCTTATAGACCCTTCGTATGACGATGATCCCGGCAACAAGGCCAGCCACTGCGCCCGGATGATAGCGGAATATTATCGGAAGTATGATGAACATAAAGGCACACAGTTTGTATTCAGTGATTTGTCAACATACAAGCCCGGGGAATGGAATGTCTATTCCGAAATCAAACGAAAGCTGATAGAGGATTACGGTATCCCGGCACATGAGATTCGTTTTATTCAGGAATGTAAGACCGACCGTAGCCGGAAAACACTGTTTCAGGCGATGAACGATGGCGATGTACGCGTGCTTTTCGGTTCGACACAGACGCTTGGTACGGGAGTAAACGCTCAAAAGCGGGTTGTCTGTATTCACCATCTTGATATACCTTGGGTGCCGAAAGACCTTGAACAAAGAGACGGCAGAGGTCAGCGACACGGCAACGATGTCGCAAAACTGTACGCAGGGAATAATGTTGACATTCTGATATATGCCGTGGAGAAAACTCTGGACTCCTACAAGTTCAACCTTCTTCACTGCAAGGCAACATTCATCAGCCAGCTCAAACGTGGCGCGCTTGGAACAAGAACAATCGACGAGGGCGCGATGGACGAGCAGAACGGCATGAACTTCTCGGAATATATGGCTATTCTCAGCGGCAACACCGACCTTCTCGAAAAGGCTAAACTTGAAAAGCGGATAGCGGCACTGGAGTCTGAACGCAAAGCCCACAACAAGGGTATCTCCGATTCCAAGTTTAGGCTCCAGACCATCAGCCACGACATTGCCAACAACGAGGCGGCAATAAGTCGTATGAAGGAGGATGCAGCCCGATATGCGTCGGTTGTCCAGCGAGATAAAGACGGCAACCCCGTCAACAATCTCACTATCGACACTTGCAACCTCCGTGACGAGCAGAACATGGGTATCCACCTTCAAGGTCTGGCGATGAAAACCGACACCCACGGACAGTACAAGCGTATCGGAGAAATCTATGGCTTCCCCATCAGCATTATCTCCGAGCGTAATTTTGTTGACGGCAAGGAGACCGTTCAGAACCGCTTTGTGGTCGAAGGCAACTACAAATACAAGTTCAACAACGGCTTCATAGCAATGTCCGACACCCATGCCGCCTGTATGAACTTCGTCAACGCATTGGAGAAGATACCCGGCATCATCGAGCAGTATGAGGAACGCACCGCCAGACTCAAAGCCGACGTTCCCCAGTTCGAAGCTATCGTCGCCAAGCCGTGGGGCAAGGAGGAAGAACTGAAAGGTTTAAAATCCGAACTTGCAGCCCTTGATCGCAGGATTACCGCTGAACTCACACCAAATAAAGAGGAACAGAACGGCGAGGAAAACAAGCAGGAAAAGGATTCACAAAATGTCTCTGTTGCTGAAGCTAAATCTAATGGCAATAAGGAGTCAATGGTTGCAGAACCATTTTCAAGGTATCGTGCCAGAGTTCCAATTTTTGGGATGTGCCATCCCAAACTATAATTAAAAAATAACTAAAAATGGGGTCTGGCGAAAGTCGGATCCCATTTTCATATTCAGACAATACAATATGAGCGTATTGTAATAGTAAATTTAATATGGTAAAAGATGCAATCTGACCGTACACACATCCTAAGTGGGTGTACAATATGTATCATTTCAACAGGATTGATTTAGATTTATCACTTCGCGATATAGCCTTATTATTTATTTAATTTAAACGCATAGTTGAGAATCGCAGTCGACTAAACGTTAAAAATAGTTAAAACAATAGATTTTAGTCGAATACATTATGTGCGTTATCTTTTTTCGATTATCTTTGCAATATGGTTCAGGCTTAAAAGTTAAACTAAGCGCTGGCAACCTTGACTCGGTCACCGATCCCGCTAAGCACGCCAAGCCTGATATAATGCAACCCAAACAGTAATAAACACATATATCTGTTAAACCC
>NZ_PUED01000242.1 GCF_003024925.1 Paramuribaculum intestinale | reverse complement strand
ATGATGCGGAATGTGTAACGGGTAATATAGAATTTACAATCTCAGGTGTGAGCATCTACTCGTTCTCGGAGCACTCACCCGAAACCCTGACCGCCGCAACATTTCTGCACGACCTCAATGAACTGGTTAACACAGGTGGTGATACACCCTTGCTTCTTCCCGTGAGCAGCTACCGCGACTGCGGAGCCTGCCTCCAGCGTCTCATCGACAACGGATTCGTAAAGTATCTTCTTGGCGACATCGAGCCGACAGAGAAGGCGCGTGTACTCCTTTCGCACGCCGGCCACCTCGAACTTGCCGACATCGGCAAGTTCATCAGCCAGATTGACGAGGTTGACGCACTCGCGGAGAACCGCAAGCCCACCAAGCCGGTAATGCGGGAGTATGAAAGTTGGATTCATCCCCTTATTCTCTCGCTCATCACCGACAAGAAGTCCTTTGCCAGCAAAATTTCGGGCTATACCTGCCCTAAATGCGGCAATCACGGACTGACCGCCTTTCCGGCGACAATAGCCTGTGAGTGCTGTGGCTTCTCAATTCCGCGCCACTTCCACGGCTACGACCTGACCGACAAGGACATCGAGCAGCTTGTACGATACAAGTACACATCGCCCATCTACGGCTTCATCGACCGCAAAGGCCGCAAGTTCTGCGAATCGTTGGTAATCGACAACCGTTTCGGAGTGACATTCTCCGCCAAAGCCGCCAAGATATATTCATAAAATAGTATTGCCTATGCAGACAATCGAAATAGACAAGGAGGTGTTCGAGGACATGGTGAAGTCCATGCAGTTCCTTCACACAATGGTGAGCCGCATGTGGAAACTGCTTCATCCTCCCGCTGGTTCCGGAAAATGGCTCACATCATACGCGGCAGCAAACGCCATGTGTATCACAGTCCGGCAACTCCAGACACTGAAATCAAGCGGAAAGATTGGCTTCTTTCAAGAGCCGGGAGGAAACTGTCTGTTCAGCGAAGCTGAGATAGGGCGTTATCTTGACGACAACCGGATGGAAGCCGGAGGATGCCTATGACAGATGATATTATCACCAAACGCCATCCCAGCGTGATGACATTCTATGCTCAGGCAAGGGAACTGGCAGAAATGTTTGAGGCGATATCCCCGAATATCCGACCACCGCTTGCCGGGAGATTCTTCATCGAAGACAAGGAATTGTCAAAACGACTGTCATTACACCGCCGCACCCTCCAGAACTTCCGTAACGCCAACATAATTCCCTATTATAAAATAGGAGGCAAGACCATTTACGATGAAGCCGAGATAGAGGAATGGCTCAACGCCAACTTCCATGCCAAATACTGATGTGATTGAACTATACATATAAACCGACCGAAGGGCGACAACCGAGTATCATGCTCGATTGTCGCCCTTCATTCTGTATTTCCTCAAAGAGGATTCTTTCTCGGTCGTCCACGCTTTTTCGGCGGTTCCCTCACAAAGTCAGTCGGTTTTTCTTTGAGGGGAGTAACAGCATCCTCCATCTTGTCAAACTTGGAGCGCATCTTCTGCATATCCTCCGAGATTGCCTCATCTACCATCTTTGCGTAGATCTGAGTCGTCTGAATGTCTGAATGCCCAAGCATCTTGGAGATGGTTTCGAGTGGCACATGATTACGGAGCGACATTGTTGCAAATGTATGTCTCGCAATGTGTGTCGTCAGATGCTTTTTGACCTTTGCTAGAGATGCAATGTCCGCAAGATACGAGTTCATCCGTTGATTCGAAATTACCGGAAGGAGAACTCCTTTGGCGATAACCATTGGGTCATCTTTGTATTTCTCGATTATTTTGGCAGGGATACCGAGTAAGGGAATAGTGCTGATTTCGCCAGTTTTCTGACGTGGCTTTTTAATCCACATTTCCCCATCCTCGTTTTCCACAAGCTGGCTCTTGTTGAGAGTGGAGACATCAATGAATGCCAGACCGGTAAAACAGCAGAATATAAAAATATCTCTTACCCGTTCCAGCCTTGGGAAATCTGAAAGGTCAAGCGTCATTATTCTTACAAGCTCCGCCTCATTGACAGCTTCCCGGTGAGCTTCTGTCCGTGTGTATCTTTTTTCGATGAAGGGATCGTCCTCAAGCCATTTATTGGCAATTGCCACACGTGTGACCTTTTTTAGATACCTGAGGTACTTGACAGCGGCATTATTGCCGTTCTCTTTGGTCACGCGGAGGAAATGCTCGAAATCATCAATCATTCCGCCTGTGAGTTTCTTAATCGGAATATCCGGAACGCCCTCACGCTTCATGAGAAACTCCGACAGGTACTTCACGCACCTTTCCCAGCGGAGATATGTACTATTGCATATGTCTCCGCAATTAAGTTTCTCCTTGTACTGCGCCACCACGCCGTTGAATACCTCGCAAAGCATCTTCGGTCCTGCAATCTTTCCAAGGTAGTGGTTCTTCAATACAATCGGGTTTACAGCCTCCCCGTCCTGCGTGAGCCTGCTGTGAATCTCGCTCATGCGTACCCGAATGGAGCTCAGATACTTGTTAAGCTCAATGTCCGTTTTTGAACGACCCTTGGCAATGCCTTTTGCCGGGTTCCAGTTCTCGGCATCGATGCTACGGTTCACGTTGAACTCTGTCCTCTGTCCCGATACTGTGATTCTGGCGAAGATGGGGACTTCTCCCGATCTTTTCTGCTGCGCTTTCCGAATCATGAAAGTCAGCGTGAAATAATTTTCTTGCATAAGAATCTTTTTTTGACACAAAATTAATACTCACATGTCATGCTCTTATGGCTCAGAAAACTGAATATCAGCGAAATATCGCCATTGCAGGTGTAAAAATCGGGAATAAGACAAAAAAGGAAGTCCATTTACACCCAACGGAAAAGTAATCCAATACCCTTACCTTATGGTTTACAGCATGGATTTATTTGATTTTCCTTGATTTCCAGTCCCATGTTTCCAATTCTTGAAAATCATAGAAAATGACACTTGCTTGTGC
>NZ_PUED01000241.1 GCF_003024925.1 Paramuribaculum intestinale | reverse complement strand
GCTTGTGCCTCTGTGCGTATGGCATTGAATCGTCGTTGTGTTCCATCCTCATTGCGTATTGTCAGATTCTCTTCATAGTTGGAAATAGCTCCACTTGTCAAAACTGCTTTGCTCGACACTTGTCGGCCTAATGGAAATGCCACAATTCTGATAGACGTGGCCGGTTCACGTGCAGTAGCAGTGTCAAACACGAAGTATTTTGCGCCTTCGGGAATGGAATCCAATTGAAGGATAGCGAAATCTTGCTCAGCATTATTCCACAACAATCGTGCATTTGTCTGAAACAAACGGTCTCCAAAATTCAGCGTGAATTTGAACTTGGAATTACCCTCTACAACGTGACTTGCAGTTATCACATATCTGTTATTCACGGAGATTATAAATGCTGTTCCCATCCCTTTTTCGCTTTCCAAAAGCCCGACCGAATTATAGATGTCATTACCCTGGGTCACACCGAACTGTTCGTCTTCTGCTGTGCAATCAATCGTTCCGTCAAAGCTACTTTCGGTAATGCCGACCGAAATGTCCGCCACATCTTGTGCTGAGTTTGATGGATGACTGACCGTGTCGCTGTAATTCGGAAAATCGCATGGGAATATGCGCTGTGCAAAATCCCGGTCGTTTCGCTGTTCCGGGGTTCCTTTAATGAAGCGGTCATCACGATTCGCGCAAAGAATTCCAAGCAAATTCTCAGCTTCCCCAGCATTACCGAAACTATGTCCGCGCTGAAGTGACGCAAAATATGATATGCCTGCAATCCGACACTGCTCAGAATCCATGATTGTATTAGGGGCGGTTTCTACTTTTCTGACGAGAATTTCATAAAGATCTTCGTTGGAATAGTCACTGAACGGAACCTCCTTGAATCGGCGGGGCAAACCGGCATTTACATTCATCAGTTCGCACATATCTTGCGGATACCCGGCCATGATTACTGACAACTTGTTTTTGTATTCAAGAAGTTCGACATTGGCAACGATGTCTGCGACCACGCGTGGACTCTCTCTTAGCTGATAGGCCTCATCGATGAAAAGAACTTTTCCGATGTTGTCCTCAAATAGTTTTTTGACATCTGCAGGTGTGTAAGGCAACAAATCGTTTCCAGACACTTCCGTAATAATATTCCCTTTTGACGGAGGGAAAACGCCAAGCCCCTCAAGTACACGACCAATTATTCTCGCCACAGTAGTTTTGCCTGTACCGGGATTTCCTGTAAACAGGAAATTCAGTTTAGGCAATTGAGGCGTATAGTTGTCTATGAGCTGGAGTTTTATTCTGTCGGCTACAAGTTTGTTGACAATACTTGACACTTCTGCTTTCACTTCCTGTTGTCCCAATATGCCATTCAGTTCAGCAAGTATAGAGCCGTCTTTAATGAGCGATTCGTCCACCAATATCCTTAATTCATTAGGAAGATGCGCTGTGTCAAGGGCCTCGTGGGTGTTAAGTGATGTATAGTGACTTACGATTTGATTAATTAAATTTTCCATATCGCCCACATTACCAAATTTTTTGTTTCTGTAAGCCCATTTGGATCTGATAATACCCTTTAATGATTTATGGAAGTTTTCTGTAGTAGGGACTTTAATCATTTTTGATGCAATCCGATACAAGACATCAGGCGAATAGTCTTTGAATTCAAAAAATCCCAGTTCATTGAACCTTCTTCTGAATCCCTTGTTGCCTTCATTGATAAGGTCTGTAATCTCGTCAGTATAACCTGCAAGTATCACCAACGAGTCATCGTTGTCTTCCATGAACTGAATCAGGACTTCGATTGCTTCGGCCCCATAGTTTACATCTCCATGAGAGTTTTTTCCTGACATCAGACCATAAGCCTCATCAATGAAAAGTATGCCTCCTCTTGCCTTCTCGCAGACAGCCCTCGTTTTAGGACGGGTCTCGCCGATGTATTGTCCTATGAGTTCATCACAAGATACCTTCACGAAATGCCCTTTGGGCAAGAGACCATCTTCACGCAATATGTCACCGAACAATCGTGCAACTGTGCTCTTGCCGGTACCGGGACTTCCCATCAGAGCCATGTGTGGCCTAAACCTACCACTACCACTCCTCCTACGGTGAGCTGCTAATGCCTGACGATAGAGTGCGAACTGTTCGCGAATATTGTCGATTCCCTCCAGCGAATTAAGCTTGTCAATCGCTTTCACGGTATCCATTCTTTCGATCATTTCATCTAAATTGTCGCAATCTAAATAATCGCATATCAAAGAGAGATTACTTTTACCGGAAGCCATACCTTGCCACAGCCTAAGCGTTATGAAGTCCCATTCGATTTTTCCGAAAAGATGAGGCAGACCTTCCTTTGTCATGAGCCTTCGGCGGTTAAGCATATTGCCGATTTCATCTCTAAAGGGGTCACCTAAGAAAAATACGGTCTTGTCTTTTCGACCTCCTTCCACAATTTTACCTGTATTGTCATCGTCTTGCCCAATGTCTTTCTTTATTAAATCCTTGAAGGGACTTAAAAACAACAGTTCGTCAGACGCTGAATCAAAAGCCTGTGTGAAAAGCTTTGCTGAATCGAAATCGTATAAGCTTATAATTTTTATGGCCAGCTTGTTCCTACGATAATCTGTCTTAAGGTCATTCCATAAATTCAATATGACTCTTCTCTGGTCATCATCAAATTTCAGCGTGGTAGGTGTGACAAATACGACGGCAAGTTTTTTATGTGGATTTCGTTTGGAGTATGCAAAAATTTCCTTGAAGAAACCTTCAGATTGTTCTACTCTGAATCGCCGTTGGTTTCCAGATGATTCAATCCTGATTGATGCATGATGTGACTGTTCGGTGGATTTAGGAGTGCTTGTATTGGAAATATTTGATATATTTCGACTTTTGCTCATTGGACCTTTTCCAATAAAGAAATCTTTTTTCCTTGTAGGCTCATTCGAGTCACCTTTTTCAGAGGAAAAGTTGAAGAACTCCAAAAGCGGTTCTTCTTCATATGAGAACGCTTTGTCATCATAGAATAAGCT
>NZ_PUED01000240.1 GCF_003024925.1 Paramuribaculum intestinale | reverse complement strand
AAGGGACAGGGGTGAGCACTGCGGCGCGGTTGACGAAGTTGCCGAGTATGGCCACGAGTTCGTTGTTGTTGCGTGCCTGGAAGTCGGCCCATGTGAAGTCGTTGTCCTTTGTTTCGGGCGCGTTGGCTGTCAGCACGTAGCGGAGCACGTCCTGTTTGCCGGGGAATTCGCGCAGATACTCGTGGAGCCAGATGGCCCAGTTGCGCGAGGTGGAAATCTTGTCGCCCTCAAGGTTGAGAAATTCGTTGGCAGGCACGTTGTCGGGAAGCTGGAATCCGTCGCCGTAGGCCATGAGCATGGCGGGGAACACGATGCAGTGGAACACGATGTTGTCCTTGCCTATGAAGTTGATGATGCGCGTTTCTGGATCTTTCCACCATTTCTCCCAGCTGTCGGGCAGTATCTCCTTGGTGTTGGATATGTAGCCTATGGGAGCGTCGAACCACACGTAGAGCACCTTGCCTTCGGCGCCTTCGACCGGCACGGGCACGCCCCATTTGAGGTCGCGGCTGACGGCTCTGGGCTGCAGACCCATGTCGAGCCATGACTTGCATTGTCCGGCCACGTTAGGCTTCCATTCCGGGTGTTCGTCGAGTATCCAGTGGCGCAGCCGCTCCTCATACTTGTTGAGGGGGAGATACCAGTGGGTGGTTTCGCGCCAGCTGACCGGTGCGGATGTCAGGCGCGAGTACGGATCGATCAGCTCGGTGGCTGAGAGTGATGTGCCGCAGGCCTCGCACTGGTCGCCGTAGGCCTGTTTTCCGCAGTGGGGGCATGTGCCGCCTACGTAGCGGTCGGCCAGAAATTCACCGGCTTCGGCGTCGTAGGGCTGCATGGATGTCTGCACCTCGAAACAGCCGTTGTCATACAGGCGGCGGAAAAATTCGGAGGCGGTGCGGGCGTGGATGTCGCTCGTGGTGCGCGAATACACGTCGAACGTGATGCCAAGCTCCTTCATCGAGTCGCGGATTATGGCATGATAGCGGTCGACGATATCCTGCGGCGTTACGCCCTCTTCGCGTGCCTTGATGGTGATGGGCACTCCGTGCTCGTCGCTTCCTCCCACCATCACCACTTCCTGCCCCTTCAGGCGGAGGTAGCGGGCGTAGATGTCGGCCGGCACGTACACGCCGGCGAGGTGACCGATATGCACCGGTCCGTTGGCGTAGGGGAGCGCGGTGGTGATGAGTGTGCGTTTGAAATTCTTTTCCATTATGTCTGATATGACTTGTTTTTCTGTGAAATGTTGTAGTGTGGTTACGGGTCGGATCAGGGGTGCAACTCCACGATGAAGCGTGCTCCGTGGACATACTCCTCGTCGAGGCGTACAGTGCCGTTCATGCGCGCGGCTGTCACGGCGCAGATGGGGAGTCCGAGCCCGTCGCCACCGGTGAGGTCACGCACCTGCGCGAACGGTTTGAAGAGGTCGGCTCTCGCTTCCGGGGCTATTCCGGGGCCGCTGTCAGTGACGATGAACTGTATGTTGTGCGGGCCGCGCTTTTTGAATTCGAGTGTGATCTTGCCTCCTGCGGGGGTGTATTCGGCTGCGTTGGAGAGCAGATGGTCGATGATGCCGGCGAGCGCTTCGGCGTTGATGCGCGCGCTCATCTTGGGGGCGTTGACCGATAGCGTCACCTCGGGGCGCAGAAGCGGTTCGACACGCGCGGCTGCTTCCTGACAGAAGTCGGCCACGTTGACCTCTTCGGTGGGGAGCGGCTGGTCGATGGCGTTCTCCTGGTCGGAGAGGGTCTGTATATGCTCGGCAAAGCCTTTCAGAGCCTTGACGGCCGGCAGATTCTGCGGCAGGGTGTCGAGAGTCGGAGCCATCTGCGACGATATGTTGGCTATGAAACGGCTCTTCATCTCATTGTTGGCTTTGGCGGTGTTGATGGCTTTTTTCTGCCGTTTGGTGGTGGCGATATAGCGCACGAGGCTGATGCCGAGCATCACGAGCGCCACGGCGAGCAGTGCCGCCAGTGCTATGAGCCCGACTATTATGGCTGTCTTTGCTGTAAGCGATGAGTCGCGCTCCTCGATGGTCTGCTTCGCGGCCTCGTAGTCGGCGTTGAGCCGTGCGTATTCAGCGGCGGCTCTGACTTTGCCTATGCTGTCGCTCCATGCGAGATATTTCTCGTATGATCGTGCGAGCATCCGCGCATTGTTGGTGCGTGTGGCGGTCTGTATTATTGTCTTGTAGCATTCGTCGGCCTTGTCGTAGTTGTTGTCGTTGAGATACAGCGCTATGAGCTGGTTGATTGCCTGATCGCCTTTGTCGGGCTGTCCGAATGTGTAGTAGAAGTTGGCTTCGGTGGTCAGCAGATCCTTGTCGGTTTCGGGATTTTTCTCGTCCTGTGCCCACTGTCGCATTCTGGCGAGCTGTTCGCGCGCTTTTTCTACATTTTTAAGCTTCATGTACATGCGGTGGCGTTCGCGTGCTATCGGGTAGTGGAGTCCGGGACGCTGTTTTCCCTGCTCGGTCTCGGCTGCGGAGAGCACGGCTTCGGCGCCCATAAGTGTTTCGAACGCTTCCCTGTAGTAGTTCTCGCGGTGGTATAGCGCGCTGACGTTGACAGCGGCCGGCACGGCCTTGTCGGCGTTCTGCTCCTTGGCAAATGCTTCGTAGGCTTTGAGATAGTGGTAGCGGGCCTTGACATACTCTTTCTGCTCAAGCGCGGCGTCGGCCTCGCGCTGCAGGTTGTCGCCGCGGCTCTGTGCGGCAAGGGGGAGCCAGCCGCAGATGATAGTCATCGCTACAATGGCAAGATAAGATTTCATATCCGAATCGATTGTTTTGTCTGAATGTTTGTGTCAATAATGGGGTGGTCGGGAGGTCTGTGCCCTGATCCGACATCAGTTTCGTGTAAAGTTATTGCAAAGTTAGGGCAAACTCCCCATGTTTCAAAAAATCGTGGTGGTGATTTTTGCAAAGCGTCTTGAAATTGGCTAATTTTGCCTCCGAATAACAAACGGAATAACAAAAAAAATTACAACAACGACTATGAA
>NZ_PUED01000024.1 GCF_003024925.1 Paramuribaculum intestinale | reverse complement strand
AGACTGAGCTAATCAATGCAGTTGCCGAGAAGGCAAATCTGTCGAAAGCACAGGCAAAGGCTGCTCTCGACGCTACTCTCAACACAATCAGCGAGGCTCTTCTGAAGGAAGACAAGGTGGCTCTCATCGGTTTCGGCACTTTCAGCGTGGCTGAAAAGCCTGCCCGTACCGGCATCAACCCCCGCACAAAGGAGAAGATCGAGATTCCCGCACGCAAGGCCGTGAAGTTCAAGGCCGGTGCTGATCTCAGCCTGTCGAAGTAATTTCGGCTGAGGTAGCGGGAGGTATGTCGGTGGCCTGCGCCTGCCGGCATGTTTCAAGCCGATCAGAAAAAAAACGCTGTGTCGATCGATATGATGACACAGCGCTTTTTTTTGTGCTTTGCAGTTGCTGACGCCGGGGTGTGGATCTGTGCGGATCAGACGCCGGCGTGAGAACGGTTCAGAGTCCCTGGCGGCGTGATGCGAGATGAAGGTCGTCGAGCTCTGCGGTGATGGCGTCGAAAATGTCGTCGACCGATCCGCTTCCTGCTATGGCGTGGTATTTGCCGCGTTTCATGTAGTAGTCGCGCAGGGGCTGTGTCTGCGAGTGATATACTTTCAGACGGTTGGATATGGTCTGCGGGTTGTCGTCGGCTCGTCCGGTCTGCTGTCCGCGTTTGATCATGCGGTCGATCAGTTCGTTGTCGGCCACTTCGAGTCCGACAACGGCGTCGAGCTGCGCTCCGCGCTTCTCCAGCAGTTCGTTGAGTGCTTCGGCCTGCGGTATGGTGCGTGGGAATCCGTCGAATATTACTCCGTTGGCGGCTTCCGGGTGGTTTTCGATGATGTCGGCGAGTATGCTGATCATCAGCTCGTCGGGTATGAGCTGGCCTTTGTCGATGTATTCTTTGGCGGTTTTGCCGAGCTGGGTTCCTTCGGCGATATGGCTGCGGAGCACTTCGCCGGTGGAGATATGGTGTATGCCGTAACGTTCGATGAGTTTTGCGCTTTGCGTCCCTTTGCCGCTGCCGGGTGCGCCGAATACTACGATGTTGAACATTTGATTGGTGTATGGTGGTTTATTGGGTTGTTATGTCGCGGATGTGGGTAGGTCGCCGCTGTGGACGGTTATGCGTCGGGGCAGCTCTGCGGGTCGACTACCCAGATGTCGGGGAGATTGCGCGCGAGTCCGTCGATGTCGAGTCCGTATCCGATGATGAATTTGTTGGGTATGGTGAATCCTACGTATTCCGGATTGATGTCGTGGCGGCATGCTTCAGGCTTATAGAGGAGTGTCGCTACCTTGACCGAAGCGGGATTCATGGCCTTGAGGTCATCGATGAGTCGGCTGATGGTGGTGCCGGTGTCGATGATGTCCTCCACGACGATGATGTCGCGTCCGGCTATGTCTTCGCTCAGGCCTACAACCTGTTTTACTACTCCGGTGGATGATGTGCCTTCGTAGCTTTTGAGTCGGATGAATGTGATTTCGGCGTCGATCGAGAGCCGGCGGAACATGTCGACAGCAAAAACGGCGGCTCCGTTGAGCACGCAGATCACGAGCGGCCGGAGTCCGTTGTAGTCCGATGACATTGTAGCAGCGATATCATCGACACGCTGTGCGATTGCCGAAGCCTCGATAAATGGCTTAAAAGTCAAGCCGTTGTAGCTTACTCTTTTGTTTTCTGACATTTTAGGAAGTCGTTGTTGTTTCTTACATGTGGGTGCAAAATTAATAAAAATACCATTTCCCGATGCCAGTGTGGTCTGTTAAGTATCTGTTAAAAAAGCGGCGGAAGGCAGCATGTGCCGGCGTGGTGTGCCGGCGTGGCGTATAAAATATTCGTTAATTTGGTGAGAACAACGGGTAAATGTAGTAATTTTGCGGTAGGAAAGCATTTGTATTACCATAGGACTCTATCGAACAGCATAATCTATGAAGATATTCACCACCGAAGATGTAAGAGCGATCGACCGGCGCACCATGGAGGTAGACGGCATCCCGTCGCGCGAACTGATAAAACGTGCGGCTCGCGGCATGGCTGACGAGATCATGGCGAGATGGCGTCCGACGCGTCCGTTCGTCTTTTTTGCCGGTCCGGGCAATAATGGTGCCGACGCTCTGGCGATAGCCACCATAATGATGGGTCAGGGCTACCGTCCGACGGTGTATCTGCTCAATATCGGCGGCCAGATGCTGTCGCTCGACTGCCGGACGTTCCGCGACGAGATGCTTTCGTCGGGCGGTCAGGTCAATTTCATAGAGATCAAGGATCAGCTGAAGCTTCCGGAACTGACGGCCGACACGATAGTGATAGACGGTCTGTTCGGAACGGGTCTGCGCGAGGGTCTTCAGGGTGGTTTCCAGGTGCTGGTGAGGTATATCAACGAGTCGTCGGCCACGGTGGTGAGCATCGACATACCGTCGGGCATGACGGGCGATCTCAATCCCGATGCCATCAACCGCAATATAGTCCATGCCGATCTGACTCTGACGGTGGAGTTTCCCCGCATATCGTTTTTCCTCAGGGATAATGCCGATCTGGTAGGGGAGTGGCGTGTGGTGAAGATAGGCCTCAACAAGGATATCATCAAGTCGACTCCGAGCAGTTTTCATATAGTAGAAGAGGCTGAGGTGCGTCATCTGCTCAAGCCTCGCAGTCCGTTCGTGTCCAAGGCCGATCTTGGTTCGGCTCTTCTGGTGACCGGAAGCTACGGCATGGCCGGAGCTGCTGTGCTGAGCGCGCGTGGCGCTTTGCGTTCGGGCGTGGGGAAGGTGACTGCTCACAGTCCGCTGTGTTGCTACGAGATAATGCAGTCGGCGGTGCCTGAGGCTATGTTTGAGCCTGACGAGCACAAGCTGGTGGTGAGCGGTATAAATCCCCGCCATGACTATTCGGCGATAGGCCTTGGCCCCGGACTGGGCACAAACGAGATGACTTTCAGCGCGCTTGACACTTTTCTGAAGGTGCATAAGCGGCCGGTGGTGATCGATGCCGACGCCCTCAACTGTCTGGCCGCGCGTCCGTATCTGCTGCAGGATCTGCCTGTGCTCTCGGTGCTTACGCCTCATGTCGGCGAGTTCGACCGCATTTTCGGCGATCAGCCGAGCGACTCCGTGCGTCTGATGAAGGCGATGGAGGTGGCTCATACCTATCAGGTGCTGATATTGCTCAAGGGACATTATACGGCTCTCGTGCGCCCCGACAGCAAAGTGTATTTCAATCCTACGGGCACTCCCGCGATGGCCAAAGGGGGTAGCGGCGATGTGCTGACCGGTCTGATCACCGGTCTGATGGCGCAGGGCTACAAACCCGAGGTGAGTGCGCTGATGGGAGCGTATATCCATGGTCTGGCCGGTGAGATGGCCGAAGAGGAGCATGGCGTCTATGGTGTCACCGCAGGCGATATCGCCGCCAATATAGGCAAAGCAATCCAATCGATAATGAAACCCAAAAACGAGATATGAAACACCAACTTACCGCGCTTCTGCTGGCTGCGGCGGCAATGACGGCCGGCGCTCAGACGACACAGAAATTCACTGCGAGCAAGCTCAACGAGTACGGACTGGTCTACAATCTGCCGCTGACGGCGGTGGATGTGACTGTAGAGGCCGAGAAAACGGTGAGCACTCCCGGAGAATTTTATAAATACTGCAGCAAGTATCTGGGTATAAAGCCGATCACGGAGCCGTCGACAGTGTGGACGGTGAAAAGCGTGACGGTCACCACCCGTGGTGTGGCCGACGAGAAGGAGGCATATCTTGTGCAGTTCAAAAACGGGAGTACGCCGTTCATGATCCTTGACGAGCATAATTTTCCGCTGACGGTCAACGACGAGGACTATGAGGTTCAGCCTTCGCCGCAACTTCCGGAGGCAGTGGCCGCTCGTCCGACGATATTGGAGACAGCTGCGGCGCGTCAGGCCATGACGGAGGATATGCTTCGGAGCACTTCCACCGCCAAGCGTGCCGAACTTGCGGCAGCGCGTATCTATGAGCTGCGGCAGAGCCGAAGCGACATAATGTCGGGCAATGCCGATCAGGCGCCTACCGACGGCGAGGGACTGAAGCTTGTGCTGGCCGGTCTGCAGCAACAGGAGGATGCGTTGACGGCTATGTTTACGGGCACGCGACAGGTGTCGACGGCCGTTCGCACCTATACGTATGTGCCCGACGGCGTGGATGACAGCAACAGGGTGACTGTGGGACGTGTGTCGCTGACCGACGGCCCGGTCGATGCCGACGATCTGTCGGGTGTGCCTGTGGTGCTTTCGGTCAATGTGACGTCCAGAGGCAAGATACCGGTCAACGACAAGGGTGAGGAGAAGCGTTTCCCGAAGGGGGGGCTTGCCTATCGTGTGCCCGGATCGGCTTCGCTTCAGATAGAGGTGGAGGGTGAGGTGATGGCCGACGTTGACGCCGGCATAGCCCAGTATGGCATAGTGTTCGGTATCGATCCTGACATGTTTACCGACAAAAAGGCTCCCGCCTACGTGGTGTTTGACGCGCAGACGGGAGCTATACGTGAGATCGGCACACGATAGGAGCCGATCCGTTGCCGGGCGGTCAAGGCCGCCGTTCAGATCAGTTGGCGGGAACTTCGCCGAAGCGGTTGGGCTGCGGCTCTGACGGTGCGGCGCAGAAAACGATGAAGATGATGAGGCCTACTGCGGGGATGAAGTTGATGAACCACCATCCTCCGGCACGGCCTGTGTCGTGGAGACGGCGCCAGCTAACGGCCAGTGTGGGCACGAGCACTGCGAGCGAGAAGAGTCCGGAGATCATCTGGAAGAGCTTGAATCCGGTGATTGCGGCGAGGATGCTGAGCACTACCGATACGGCGGCGCATCCGAGCATCCACCACCAGAATTCGGCGCGCGATGCGCGTCCTTTGAATTCAGCATACTTGTTGATTACACGTTTGACCGCGTCTACAAAGCCGAGCGGTGCGGCCTGATTGAATTCTGCCATAATTGAAAAACGTTTGGTTTATAGCTAAATAAAATTAGATCGGATCAGGATATGAGTGGATGTGAAATCCTGTCATATCCTCGACGCGCTGCAAAATTACAAAATTTTAGTGAAAACTCGTCCTTAAATTCTATAGAAGGTTAAACAAGCTGTAAATCGAAGGGGTAAATCAAGTCTTTTGACTATTTGCGGTATGTTTTTGATGTGATGGTAAGTAACTCTTAAAAATTAGTTGATATTATGAAACTCGTCAGTAACCCATGGTTTGCTGCGGCACTTTTTGATTTTGTCCGGCGTTTTTTACTTTCATCCTCAGTTGTGTAGCTCGCTACACGCCCTCGTCTTCAAGCAAAAACCACTCGAACAAATCTCAAAAATCACTCGCAGCTAATTTTTGCGAGTTACTTAGTGTGTGGCTGGTTAGATTTTGTGTAAGTCGGTCTTAGCGTCGGGCGTCGGAACTTTTGTGGTAGCCGGAGTGTTGGTAATGTGTAAGTTTCAACAATATTATCAAGTTTGCTTTACTATGTTGGCTGACATCATTCCCACCCATCAGGCCGCGCAATGGCTTCTGACTCATATCGACCGTTTGCTTGATCACCTTGGACTCGACAGGGCAAAGGGTGTCGAGGAGTGGGTGTATGTGGCTGTGATAGTGGCTGTGGCGTTGCTGGCGGGCTGGATCGTCAGGCGCTGCATACTGTTTGTGGCCAAGCGATTCGTAAGGCTCCGCGACAGTGCGGCCGGACGGCTCATGCTGGAACAGCATCTGCTGACGAAGTGCAGCCACGTGATACCTCCGCTTGTGGTGCTGGCTCTTCTGCCGTTTGCTTTCGACACGAGTTCGCCGATGCTCCGTCTGTTCCGTCTGGCGCTGTATGTCTATACCGTGGTGGTGGTGGCTATGGCGGTGTGTGCGGTGCTGACATTTGTGTGGACGCGCTTTGACGAGAAGGAGAATACCAACAATCTTCCGCTGAAGGGCGTGTTGAATGTCGGCAAGGGGATAGTGTGGATAATCGTGGCCGTCATCATAGGGTCGCTGCTTCTGGGCAAGACTCCCGGAGCTTTTCTGGCGGGGCTTGGCGCGTTTGCCGCTGCGCTCATGCTTGTGTTCAAGGACACGATACTCGGTTTTGTGGCCGGCATACAGCTGTCGAACAACGATATGCTCCATGTGGGCGACTGGATCGTGGTGCCGTCGACAATTGCCAACGGCATAGTGACGGATGTGTCGCTGACGGCTGTGAAGGTGAGAAACTGGGACAATACCATAGTGACTCTTCCGCCGTATACGCTGGTGTCGACTTCGTTTCAGAACTGGCGCGGCATGTCGCAGTCGGGTGCCCGGCAGATATGCCGTTCGGTCAATTTCGAGGCTTACACTGTGAAGCGGTGTGACGACGATCTGCTTCAGCGCGTTTCGGCCAAATATCCCAAGATGAAGACGTTCATAGACCGCGCGAAGAGTGCCGGCAAGGTAGATTATGATCCGGGCACAGCCGTGGTCAACGGCACGATTGAGACAAATCTCGGTCTGTTTCGCGCGTATATGTGCCAATATCTGCTCGATCATCCGCTGATCGTGACCGACCAGCAGATTCTTGTCAGGCTGCTTGCTCCGACCACTACGGGGATTCCGCTGCAGATATGGTGTTTCACCACTACGGCATGGACCGCCTACGAGGCTGTGCAGAGCGAGATATTCGAGCATATAGCGGCTGTGTGCGGCGACTTTGACCTGCGTCTGTTCAACTATGCCTCGGGCATGGATACGGAAACGGTGGAGATGCTTCCTGCTGACTCACGTTCCTGACCACCTGGCGGATATTTTTGAGTGAGATCGGAGTTGTCGGATGGATCGGAGCGTATCGGATGAGGCTTATTGGGGCGGGGAAGCATAATGGGCGGTAATTTTGGGCGGCGCCAAGGGGAGAGTGCGGTAAAAAATTCGTAACTTTGTGGGTGAATCGAAAAAACGCAGTAACAATCTATACCCACAATGACTTTTGAAGAGCTTGACCTCAGTGATGAAGTGCTCGACGCGCTCTATGACATGAATTTCAGCGAGTGCACCCCAATACAGGAGCAGGCAATACCTATAGCGCTCGAAGGGCGCGATCTGCTGGCTGTGGCGCAGACCGGCACAGGCAAGACGGCGGCTTATCTGCTGCCGGTGATCAGCCGTCTGTCGGAGGGCGATTATCCTTCCGATGCCGTCAACTGCATAGTGATGGCTCCCACGCGTGAGCTTGCGCAGCAGATCGACCGCCAGATGGAGGGTTTCTCTTATTTCCTGCCGATATCGAGTGTGGCCATATACGGCGGCACTGACGGCAAGGAGTTTGCCCGTCAGGAGCGCGGTCTCAAGATGGGCGCCGATATGGTGATAGCCACTCCGGGGCGTCTGCTCGCTCATCTGAGCATGGGTTATGTGGATCTGTCGAAGGTGTCGTTCTTTATCCTCGACGAGGCCGACCGTATGCTCGACATGGGTTTCTACGACGATATAATGCAGATCGTAAGGCAGCTTCCCAAGGAGCGTCAGACGCTGATGTTCTCGGCGACGATGCCTCCGAAGATACAGCAGCTGGCGGCGACGATACTCAACGATCCTGTGGAGGTGAAGATCGCTGTGTCGAGGCCTACCGACAAGATAAGTCAGTCGGCTTTCGTGTGCTATGA
Organism: Paramuribaculum intestinale; assembly: GCF_003024925.1. Classification (GTDB taxonomy): domain Bacteria; phylum Bacteroidota; class Bacteroidia; order Bacteroidales; family Muribaculaceae; genus Paramuribaculum; species Paramuribaculum intestinale. Next base: position 15,584 of record NZ_PUED01000024.1, on the reverse strand, counting down.
GGCGCAGAAGACGGAGATACTGAAGCATCTGCTCCGTGAGCGTCATTCGCAGCGTGTCATAGTGTTTGCCGCGTCGAAGCTAAAGGTCAAGGAGCTGGCGCGCGCGCTGTCGAAGGCCCGAATACGTATAGGCGAGATGCACTCGGATCTTGACCAGACGGTGCGCGAGAATGTGATGCTCGACTTCCGGGCTGGCAATATCGACGTGCTCGTGGCAACGGATATAGTGGCGCGCGGCATAGATATAGACGACATCGCGATGGTGGTCAACTATGATGTGCCATACGAGCCGGAGGATTACATACACCGTATCGGACGCACGGCGCGCGCCAACAGCGACGGTACGGCGGTGACGTTTGTCGGAGAGCGTGATCAGGTGAAGTTCGGCGGCATAGAGCGCTTCCTCGGCTATGAGGTGAAGAAAGAGGATCTTCCCGAGCGTATTGGCGAGGCGCCTCAGTACAGGCCGGAACGTCGCTCAGGCTTAAGGCAGCAGCCGAAGAGTCAGAAGGGACGCAACGGTGGCGGAAATTCGCGCAGGAACGGTGCGCCCAAAGGTGGCCGTAAGAGTTCAGGGGACGCCAGGAATGCCAAAGACGCCGCGATGACAGCCGTCGATAGGCCGTCGCAGGGCGGTGGGGCTGAAGCGGGTGGCGCTAACCGCGGAGTCCGTCGCAACAACGGCCGCCGCAAGTGGCATGGCCGCCGCAAGGGTGGCGACAGCAAGGGCGTCGGAGGTGAGTCAGGGCACGGAGGTGAGTCATGGCAGTAAGAAGTGCCATCAACTCCCGCGGACAGCTCTTAGAGAGTTTTGAATTTAACACGAAGAAATATATATGGACTTCTTTCTATCCTCTCAAAGGTCTTTTCGGGCGATTTGTGTCAGGTTTCATCGGTCACGATGCCCGCATCGCTCCATCCTCAACTGACGCAAATCTCTCCGAAAATCCTCTTTGAGTGAATAGAAGTGAAATTCAAACACTCTCTGAAATCATCAGCAAGACAATATATTGTTGGATTTTCTACCAGTCATTAATATGAGAAAACACTATCTAACGCTCACTGCGGCTCTTATGACTGCCGCGGTGGCACTCACACCAGAAGCGATGTCACAGCAACGCAAGAATCCATTTCTCGTGCCTTATGGCACGCAATTCAACATTCCGCCGTTTGAGAAGATCACCTACGACGACTATCTGCCCGCTATCAAGGAGGGCATAGCCCGCCGCGAGCAGGAGGTGGAGAAGATCACCGGCCAGGCTCACGAGCCGACATTTGCCAATACGGTGCTTGCGCTCGAGAAGTCGGGCGAGCTGCTCAACCGTGTGATGATGGTATTCTCGAGTCTTGACGAGACCAATTCGTCGCCCGAGATGGTGGCCATAAGCGAGGTGGCTTATCCGCTCGTGTCGCAAAGCAGCGACGAGCTGATGATGAACTCGCTGCTTTTCGGACGTGTGGAACACGTGTATGAAACCCGCGACGAAGAGGGTCTGAACCCGCAGCAGAAGAGAGCCGTGGAGGAACTTTACAGGGATTTCGTCAGGTCGGGCGCCAAGCTCAACATGGTGGATCAGATGAAGCTCAAGAAGATCAATTCGCAGCTGACGGAGCTTTATCTGCAGTATAACAAGAACTTGTTGAACGCTACGAACGCTTTCTCGATCGTGGTCGACGATGAGGCGATGCTCGCCGGAATACCGGCAAGCAATGTGGCTGTGGCCGCCGAGGAGGCCAAGTCGCGCGGACTTGACGGCAAGTGGGTGTTCACGCTTCAGGCTCCGAGCCGTCTGCCGCTGCTCCAGTATGCCGACAACCGTGATCTCCGCCGCCGTATGTATGAGGGATACATCAATCTTGCGTCGTCAGGCGAGTTTGACAACCGTCCGGTCATACAGCAGATCGTTAAGCTGCGTGCGGAGAAGGCGCGTCTGCTCGGTTATCCCGACTATGCGTCGTATATGACGGCCAATGTGATGGCCAAGAATCCGGCCAATGCCGAGGGTCTGCTCATGAAGATATGGGAGCCGGCGGTAGAGCGGGTGCATGAGGAGGTGGCTGAAATGCAGGCTCTCTCCGACAAGGAGGGCAATGACTTCAAGATCGCTCCGTGGGATTACTATTACTATGCCGAAAAGGTGCGTCGCGACAAGTATGCTCTCGACGAGGACGAGGTGCGCAGCTATTTCGCTCTCGAAAACGTCAGAAAGGGTATATTCTCTATGGCTGAAAGACTCTATGGAGTGACATTCACCGAACTGCCCAATGCTCCGAAGTATTACGACGAAGTGAAGGTGTATGAGGTGAAGGATCTCAAGGGGCAGCATGTGGCGGTGTTCATGACCGACTATTTCCCCCGTGCTTCGAAGCGCCAGGGTGCGTGGATGAGCGAGTTTCAGGGTGCGTTTGTCGATCCCGACGGCAAGTCGCAGCGTCCGATCGTCTACAATGTTGGCAATTTCTCGAAGCCGGCCGGCGATACTCCTTCGCTGCTGACCCTCGACGAGGTGGCCACTATGTTCCATGAATTCGGCCATGGTCTGCACGGTATGCTGACCCGCGCCAAGCTTCGCAGTCAGGCCGGCACGAATGTCGACCGCGACTTCGTGGAGCTTCCCTCGCAGATCCATGAGCACTGGGCTCTTGAGCCTGAGATGCTTCGCACTTATGCCCGCCACTACAAGACCGGCGAGGTGATACCCGATTCGCTTGTGGCGAAGCTTCAGGCTGCTGCCAAGCACAATCAGGGCTTCATGACCACCGAACTGGTGGGTGCCGCGCTGCTTGATCTGCAGTGGGGCAAGCTGACCGGCGCCGATGCCGAAAATGTCGACGTGAGCGCTTTCGAGAAGTCGGTGGCAGAGCGTCTGGGCATGCCTGCCGAGGTGCAGTTCCGCTACAGAAGCCCTTATTTCCGTCATATATTCGGAAGTGACGGCTATGCTTCGGGCTATTACACTTATCTGTGGGCCGAGGTGCTTGATGCCGACGGCTTCGAGCTGTTCAAGCAGAAGGGTATCTTTGATCCTGCCACTGCGGCCGCTTTCAAGAAGTATGTCCTTGAGGCGGGAGGCACTGAGGATCCGATGGAGCTTTACAAGAAGTTCCGCGGCCGTGAGCCACGCGTGGAGGCGCTGCTGCGCAACCGCGGACTGCTCAAGGACGATGAGCCTGAAAAGACCGATATAAACATGCCCGGCGGCAAGTAAGCCGTCGTTGCGACTGACAAATAAGCGGGGCGCTGCAACTATTTAGGCTGCGGCGCCCTGTCATTTTTTGTCGGTATCGGCCCGGGCGGGTGTCGGTGAGGCCGGTGGCCGGGTGGATGCTTGCTGCCGGGTCTTACTTGCGGCGGTTGCGTTCGCGGTGGCGCAGTGTGAAGTGCAGTCCTATAATGCAGGCGAGGGTGAGGCCGATGACTCCGAAGTAGAAGAGATAGTGGCCGTCGGCCAGCTCCTGCCGGCCTATATAGGCCATCACGGCAAGATATATGAGCAGTAGGATGGGTATGAGCGTGGAGCGTTTCATTGCTGTGGTGTCTGTGACGGTTGCTGCGGTGTGATTTCGGTGCGGTAGGGTGATGCTTCGGGGTCGAAGAGCCCTTGCGTGAGATGTCGGTAGATGACGAGGCATGCCCATGCGTCGATAGCGGCATATCGTTGCTGGGCGGGTGTCAGTTCGGAAGCTTCCCAGTTGCTGAGCCGTTGTCCTTTGGATATGCGCCGGCCGAAGAGTATGCCGTAGATTTTCTGCAGGCTGGTGTCGGATATGCGCCATTGTGTGACGATCTTCTGCAGGTCGATGAATCCGCGTGGCTCGAAGTCGGAGTTGCGGTGCATGACGTGGAAATCGTCCTTGAGCGATAGGCCTACCTTTAGCGTGTCGGCGTCTTCCACAAATTCTTTCATCGGCTGAGAGAATCCGAGTCGGTTGAGGCGGAAGAGAAACGACTCTTCGTCGGTGGACACCTGCATGAGCGCCACTTTGTTGGGATGGCCTTTGCGGAACGACGGTCTGGTTTCGGTGTCGAAGCCCACAACTGGGTGGCGCCGGATTCGTGTCAGCGCTTCGGCTTCGGCCTGGGGAGTGTCGATCACCGTGATGGGCGATGAGTATTCGACAAGCGGCATCGGTGCCAGTTGCTCTTTGGTTATGGTGACTGTAGTGTTGGTGGTTTTCATAAGACTCGGCAAAGTTACGAAAAAAAGCCGGCAACGCGGCCAAAAAAACAGTGGATGGTGGTGGCAGGGGGGCGTGTTTCGGCGCAATGTCAGTGAGCCAGAAAATAGAGAGAGCCATGTGTCATGGCATCTGATTGCTGACACATGGCCCTGTCGGTGTTGAGGCTATCCTGTTGCGGATCAGAGTCCGAGGTCGCGGAATGTGCGCGGTGCGGGCACCTCGGGGAGCGGTTTGCGGTCTTTGAGCTGCCGCAGCGCTTCTTCGATGGCGCGGTTGAGCTGCTGATCCTCACCGGCCTGTTCGCGGATGGGGTCGTTGTCGACGAGTATGTCGGGATCCACTCCGTGGTTCTCCACGATCCAGCGTCCTGTGGCAGCGTCGAAGTTGGTGAAGAACGGCACTCTGACGTCGGTGCCGTCCATGTAGGGAAGGCTGCCGCTGATGCCTACGATTCCTCCCCATGTGCGGGTGCCGATGACGGTGCCGAGTTTATTGGCTTTGAAGCTCCAGGGGAACAGGTCGCCGTCGGATGCCGAGTATTTGTTGATGAGGAGCACTTTGGGGCCTACGTGTGTTCCTTCGGGAATAGTGCCGACTTTGGATGATGTGCGGCTCATTGTCAGTCGGTAGGGTTTACGCATCAGGCGCTCGATGACCATAGGCGATATGTTGCCTCCGCCGTTGGCTCGGTCGTCGATGATGAGTGCTTCCTTGTCGAGTTGCGGATAGTAGTAGCGTGCGAACTCGTTAAGGCCTTCGGGTCCCATGTCGGGGATATAGATGTAGCCTACGCGTCCGTCGGTGGCCTCGCTGACTTTGCGGATGTTGTTCTGTACCCAGTCGTAGTGGTAGAGGGGATATTCGTTGTCAATCGGACGTACGACGATCTTGCGTGCATCCCGGGCTGTAGGGCGTGAGTTGATCTTGAGCTCGGTGAGTTTTCCGGCTTTGCCGATCAGGCGGCTGTAGATGTTGGGGCATCCGGCGAGGTCAACTCCGTCGATGGCAGTGATGTAGTATCCCTCCTTCACGTCGAGTCCTGGCAGCGCGAGTGGCGACCGGAGGTTTTCGCTGTAGGGCGCGCCGGGAAGTATGCGGTCAATGCGGTAGTAGCCGCTCTTGTCGCGCGAGATTTCTGCTCCGAGGAGTCCCATAGGTATGTTCTCGGGGCGTGGCGTGTCGCCGGGATTGACGTAGGCGTGTCCGCAGGCCAGTTCCGATATCATGGCTCCGATCACGTAGTTGAGATCGAGGCGTGTCTTGACGTGGGGCAGAAGCACGGCATATTTCTGCCTTATGGCGTTCCAGTCGACTCCGTGCATGTTTTCGAGATAAAAGCCGTCGCGGAACGCGCGCCATGTCTCGTCGAAGATCTGTGCCCATTCCTGCGGATAGTCGATGACGGCGATCATGTCGGATGTGTCGACGGCTTTGTCGAGCGATGCTTTCGCTGCAGTCAGTGGTGTGACGAAGATGTCGTTGCCTCTGACGAAGGTTGCTGTCTTGCCGTCGGGGCTAACCTCCATCGATGCACGTTCGGCCACGGTCTCCTCTTTTTGTGTGGCGAGATCAAACACTTTGGTGGATCCGCCGCTGTAGTACCAGACGCGGTGGCCGTCGCTGTAGATGTTGGCATACCATGATGTGGGCAGCGGTAGGCGGACAATGCGTCCGGAGATGCCGTCGGGGTCGATGCGTACTGTCGGAGCGTTGGAGGCTTCGGTCTTGGATCCGGTTGCCTTTTCGGGTTGTTCAGCGGTGGCTACAGCCGGGTCGGAGGGGAGAAGCGGCGAAGGGGTGGATGCTTCGAGAAGGGCTATGTAGAGACAGTCCATGTTGCCGTAGGCATGGTTCCATTCGGTGCGGCTGTAGATGGGGTTGAAGTCGCGGGCAGAGCTGAAAATGAGGTAGCGTCCGTCGGAGCTGAACACAGGTGACGAGGAGTCGTACCATTTGTCGGTGACGGCTATTTCCTCGCCTGAAGCGAGATTCATCACGTAGACAACGCTCATGTTGTTGGCGCCGGAGCGTGTGTAGGTGATCCAGCGGCTGTCGGGCGAGTATGCCACGTCGAAGAACTCTCCTTCGGGATTCTGTCGGACGGTGCGTTTCGATCCGCCGGCGGGATCTACCTCCACGATGCGGTTTTTGCGGTCGGTGTAGAGTATGTGGCGCGAGTCGGGACTCCACTGTAGATTTCTGATGTATGTGTCGTTGTCCTTGGTGAGCTGACGCGGTTCGCCTCCTTCGGCAGGCTGTAGCCATATCTCGGTTTCGCCTGTGCGGTCGGAAATATAGGCTATGCTGCGTCCGTCGGGACTCCATGTGGCGTTGCGCTCATTGGCTCCGGGTGTGAGGGTGATGCACCGTGTGACTCCCTCTTTGACTGGGATGTCGAACACTTCTCCGCGTGCGGTGACGGCCATGCGCCTGCCGTCGGGCGAGGTGGAGACGGCTCTGATCAGCGAACCGGCCGGTTTGCGTGCGGTGCGCGCGAAGTTGGCCTCCGGTTTGAGCCGTATATCTATTTTCGATGTGGAGCGCGTGGCCGGATCGAGCTTGTAGAGGTATCCGCCCTTTTCAAACACGATGATATGGCCGTCGGTCGACGGGAATTTCACATCGTAGTCGGTGAAGTCGGTGACTTTCTCTGTAGTGCCGGTCAGTGTGTTGTAGACGAAGAAGTTCATGGTCATGTCGCGGTCGGATATGAAGAATATCTCGTCGCCGATCCACATCGGTATTATGTCCTGGGCCACATTGTCGGTGATGTTCTTGACCGTGGCGGCCTCGGGGTCATAGATCCAGATGTCGTCGGCCATGCCTCCGCGGTAATATTTCCAGTTGCGGAACTCTCTCATCACCCGGTTGTAGGCCATCTTGCGGCCGTCGGGCGAGAAGCTGCAGAATCCTCCTTCGGGGAGGGGAATCTGCTTTGACATGCCTCCTTGGGGCGAGATGGTCCAGAGCCGTCCGTCGAAGCCGTCGGAGATGCGGTTGCGGTAGACGATGCTTTGTCCGTCGGGACTCCATGTCATGACGATGTTGTTGGGTCCCATACGGTCGCCGATGTCATCGCGCGCGTTGGTGGCCGTGTATGTCAGCCGTTTAGGGGTGCCTCCGTCCGACGGCATCAGATACACTTCGGTGTTGCCGTCGTAGTGGCCGGTGAAGGCGATGTGGCGTCCGTCGGGGGAGAAACGGGGGAACATTTCGTATCCTTCGTGGGATGTCAGCCTGTGGGCTTCTCCTCCGGCGAGCGGAGCGGTGTAGAGATCTCCGGCGTAGGTGAACACCACTTCCTTGCCGTTGGTGGACGGAAATCTCAGCAGACGCGCTCCGTCGGGCTGATCCATGGCTTGCAGTCCGTAGCCTGAAACGGCCATCAAGGCTGCCATAGCGATAATTCTCATAATGTCGGTTTATTATGGTGAATGCTTCCCGGCCTGCTTATGGTGGCGGTCAGGCCGGGGTGGGGTTATATTGTCACGCAAATGTAGCGATTTTCCGGCAGGATTTGACTATTTTTGCAGTATGAATCGAAGAAACTTCTGCAAAGCTCTTGCTGCGGTGGCGGCCATGGCGGCTACCGCGCCGGCGTCTGCGGCAGCGATGACCGGCAACTGCGGACGCCGATGCCGTCTGACTGTGGTGAGGCGCATGTGGGTCGAGGATCTGCAGGCCCGTTATCTTGACGATCCCGAGGCGGGGCCGTGTCCGCTGCTCAATCAGGGTCAGTCGTGGCTGATCGACGGTCCGGTAGAGGCGGGTATTCCTCCCCGTGGCATGTGTGGCAGGGCATGGGCGGCTATAGCGCCACGGCTTGCAGAGGCGGCCGGATGCGCCGCTACAGCCGATGGTGGCCCGAGGCTGTTGTCGTGTGGCGATCCTACACGCGCTGTGATATTCAGGGTGGATTATGACCGTGTCTGACCGCCGGATGAGGCCTCGCTGTCGTCGCGGCTGTGGCCTTTTCTTACCTGACGTGTCACGTAGTCGGTCAGATAGACTGTAAACAGGGGGAATATGACCATTCCTACGACAGGGAGCACTACATCGACGATTTTTCCGGCGACTGTGACAGGCGACACATCACATCCGACAGTTGTCATGTTCATGGCCGCCCACCAGAGGGCAGTCCAGTAGGTGTCGACCTGTGGGTTGATGCCGTATTCTTCCTGAAAGAAGATGAGTGAGCAGAAGTAGGTGACCATCACCATTATCACGATGTAGGATAGAAACAGGCTCGATATGGCGTTGGACGACAGGTAGCCTATGACGATCGACATGGCGAGTGCGCCGCGCGCAAGCGGTATGAACCTGACGAAGTAGAGTGCGGTGTCGGACATCTGTATGTCGAGCAGTCCGATGATGTTGAGGTAGGGGATCGACAGTAGCAGGAACACGATGCGGTGGGCTATGTAGCGCCACCGGTCGGGGGCAAATGCGAGTTCGACAAAAAAGTCGATGATGAAGAACACGCATACCCACAGCTGAAATGTCATGTAGGGGCGGCTGTTGAGGAAGTCGACATTGTTGAAGGTGTCGAGAGAAATCCACACGATAAGCATCACCGAGAGCAGAAGCACAAGTGTGTTGAACAGACCGGTGATGATGCTTTTCTCTCTGGCGATCCTGTGCAGACGCTTCAGGCTGGCGGCCGTGGCAGGTGGGGTGGCGGGTGGGTTTATGTTGTCGGCCATAGGTGATTGATTCTTAAAATTATCTGACTCTCACAAAATCAGTAGGAACGTTTTTCATTCTTAACATCGGCTGATCGCGAAAAGTTTTATACTTTTGCATAAGTAACTCTTCCAAACTGTTTGACTCCTATGAAAGGACTTCTTAAATCATCATTAGCTGTGCTTGCGTTGGGTACTGTGGCTGCGCTTACGTCAATGGCACCTTCCCGTCAGGGTTACAAGACTCCGGCCTTGGTCGACACGATCACCGTGAGCGGGTCGTATATCGACCGTCCGATGAAGGTGACTGTGGCTGTGCCCGAGGGCTACGGCAGCGATACGACACGTTATCCGGTGATTTATCTGCTCAACGGTCATGGCGGCGACTATCGCAACTGGCCGCGGCTGGTGCCGGTTGACAGCATAGCCACGCGCTACGGGGCTGTGGTGGTGTGTCCGTCGGGCTTCAACAGCTGGTACTGGGATAGCCCTGTGAAGCCCGGTATGCAGATGGAGAGTTTTTTCATTAAGGAGCTTGTGCCGGCCATCGATTCGATGTACCGCACCATACCTCAGGCTCAGAGCCGTGCCATCACGGGTTTCAGTATGGGAGGTCACGGAGCTTTGTGGCTCGCCATACGCCACAGCGATGTGTTCGCTCATGCGGGAGCCAGTTCGGGCGGGGTGGATATCAGGCCTTTCCCAAAGAGCTGGGGTATGCATGGGTTGCTTGGCAAGCAGTCGGAGAACAGGGAGCGGTGGGACCGCCACACGGTGATAAATCTCGTCGATTCGCTAAAGCCCGGTCAGATAAACATCATATTTGACTGCGGTACGGAGGATTTCTTCTATAAGGTCAACTGCAGCCTTGACAGCGCGCTCAATGCCCGGCGCATTCCTCACATTTATCTGACTTCGCCGGGTCAGCACAACGGGCAGTATTGGAAGCGAGCCATATATCCTCAGCTCGATTTTTTCGGTCGGGTACTGCGTCGATAAAGATGTTTAACATGCCGGTGCGGCGTTCTTGCCCAGCTGACTGCTAATTTTGCCGTTGAAAGCCATGGTGGCTTTCCCCGAAACCCGAGCATGCGGACTGATGGCACAGAAATAGAATATGCGGGATGAAAGCGTGCTCCAAAAAATTTAAGGATATGGCATTCATTATTGCGATTTTATGTGTGTTCGGCTGGCTCGGTCAAGCTCTCAAAGATGGTGCGGATATAAACTGACGTCGTGATCGGCATAGTTTTATGGGTGATATTGATACTGGTTATCGTATCATTAGTATGCCCGGGATTCTGGACGGCTCTTCTGGTGATTTCGGCATCAGTGGTCGGAGTGATGTGGCTGATAAAATGGATATTCTCTGTTATAACAAGAAAGGGATAGTATGTCGTTATGGAATTTGATAGGCGGTTTTGCCGCTATGTCGATGATGCGCAAGTGGTTTTCGGGAAGGTCGGACTGCGTGTCGGCGCAGCCGGGAAGCGAATATGGCAGTGGGATACGCGATACGTCGTATCATGCGCGGATCGCCGAGCTTGAGCATCAGATCATGGAATCGAAACGCCGTATAGCCGAGTATCAGAAGGTGATCGATGACAGCCGTGCGGCATCGGGATATGACGATTGTGACGTGGACGAGCTTCAATGCCGCATCGACGAGCTTGAGAAAAGTCTTTATGACTGCGATGTGATGTCGGATCGCTACGACATGATTCAGGAGGAGATCGAAATACTTCAGCATCGGATCAATCAGATAGAGGATAGCCGGGATGATGATACATATTGCAGCGAAGATGACGATACATACAGCGGTATATGTCAGCTTTATGATGATCATCATTACGATTATGACGATCACTGCTACGATGATCATCAGCTCTATGACGATCACCACTATGATGACAGGTGATCCGGTGTGTTATTGATGTCGGGGTGATGCTCCTTGTCAGCATGATGAAAACAAAAGCACTGTGTCACAAACGATATGTGACACAGTGCTTTTATTTATGGTCGGGGGTATGATTCCCTTGGTGGCTTGGGTCAGTCGGCTTTGAGTTTGTCCTTGACTGCATCGGTGGCTTTGTTGACTGCGTCGGCAGTCTTGTCGGCTGCTTTGCCTACTGCGTCGGAGGCCTTTCCGGCGGCGTTTTCAACGGCGTCGGTGGCTTTGTCGACTGTCGCTGATGCCTTGTTGCTGATGGTCTGCTTGGCAGCGTCGATCTTGTTGCCTACGGAGTCGGTCACAGCCTGCTTGGTGCTGTCGGCGGTTTCGCCTACTGCTGATTCAACCTTGTCGAGCGCAGACTCTGCCGAGGTGAGCATAGTGGCGAGTGCGGGTGCTTTCTGCTTGACAACGGGTTCGATCTTGGCCAAGAATTCCTTGGCCTGCTCGATCTTGCCCTCGCTGACGAGTGTCTGCGCATAGGCCTTGGCCTGATCCACGTAGGCTTTCAGGGAGTCGGTGTTGGTGCAGTTCTCGATTTTGGCCATGATACCGCCGTCTTCCTTGTCGGCCTGCTGTTTGCCGGTACATGCTACCATAAGCGCTACGGTCGCAACAGCCACAGAGAGAATCAATTTTCTCATAATCTATAAGAAGTTAAGTTTGGTTACACGATATAAACCAATGGCCATTGAAAAAAGTTCGGCGGATATAAAACGAGGGGCTCAGAATTTATAGGAGATGCCTATCGAGGGGGCGAATGCGTGCACTCGGTAGTCGGCCTTGAATGTCTTTTGGGCGGGAAGCTGCAGTTGTGGGAACATCTGTCCGACCGATGCGGCCAGCAGATCGGGATATGTACATGAGGCTCCGTCTTTGCCCAGTCCGGCGATATACATGAATGCGAGGTCGATTGAGAGATGTTCGATGGGTCGGAAGGAGAATCCGACAGTAGGCTCAATTTTGGTCATGCCGGGTGTCTCGGGGTTGTAGTGGTTGATGTCGACGGGATCGGTGTCGACCATCAGTCCGGCACGGATGTCAAACCGGTGTGTGAGCGCATACTGTGCTCCGGCCTTGAATGCCCACGAGTTGTGGTAGTTCTTGACGATATGCTGGTTGTAGGCGCTTGCGATGTCGTTGAGAAACTCTATGTCGAGGCTTTTGTAGGTGTTCCATCCTGTGAGCTGTGCGTCGAGCGCGAGTGTGAGGCGGTCGGTGGGACGGAAGCTTACTCCCATTCCGAGCACGTAGGGTGCGGGCATTGATGCCTTGAAGTTGGCGGCGTTGATCATGTTGAGCCGGTCCTCAAGCACTTTTTCGGCCACTTCGTTGGCATAGCTTACAGTGGCGTCGCCTTTTTTGACGGTCATGGTCATGCGTGTGCGGAACGAAGCTCCGAGAGTCCACCGGTCGTTGATGTCGTACATCACGCCGATGTTTGCTCCGAATGCCATCTGCGACGTGCCTTTGAGTCCGACCGATGCGGGCGATGTGTTGCCGAAGCGGTAGTCGGCGGGGAGTCCGAGCATGTTGGAGAGTCCGGCTCCGAGAATATGGTCGAATGTCGATGCGCTGACGAGCGCTTTGTGGAGGTCGACGTTGCCCCATGTCATCATGAGTCCGGCGCCTACCGACAGGCGTGGTGTGATGCGCCATGCCAGGGTGGGCTGTATGGTGAACATGCGGAGATCAACCGAACTGTTGAGCACGGCGCCGGGCCAGTCGCGACCCCAGTCGATGGAGCTTCCGTAGGGTGTATAGAAGGCTACTCCGGCCTGAAGGTTGTCGTAGATGCGGAATGATGCGTTGAGTGCTATGGGTGTCGAGATGCCGTTGTCGGTGTGGTATTTCTGTCCGTCGTGTATTGTGGTAGCGTCGGCCTTGATGCCTGTGATGCTGCCTGTAAAGTCAAATGTGGTGTTGGCGAAGCCCATTCCGGCCGGGTTGAATATCATGCTTTCCGCGCCGAGGTGCAGTGCCGTGCCGGTATGTCCCATGCCAAGCTGCCGTGCGCTGAGTGTGTTGATCTGATAGCCTTCGGCTTTAGCTGTCATGCCGATGCACAGCAGGGCAGCCAGTGCGGTTGCGGTCCGTTTAATCATTCTGTTCTGTGTTTTTTTATGAATAATGGCCGCAAAGTTACTCATTTTTGCCGACACCAGCATCAGAGCCATGCATTTTGGCGTTCTCTGACGGCGACGGAGTCGGAGAGTATGCGCAGAAATTCCTGCATGGATCGTTTGCGGTATGAGTCGGTCAGCAGGTGTACGCATCCGGTCATGGTGTTGTCGGGGATGTCGAGGGGGATCGCTTTTACTCCGGCAATGTTGTGTATGGTGGCTTCGGCCAGTATGGTGACAAGGTCGGTCTGTCCGATAAGTCGTAGGAGTATGTTGACTTCGTTGAGTTCGATCCTCACTCTCATGCCGGTGAAGTATGATGCCACGCTGTCGAATGCGTTGCGTGCCTGGAGTCCTCTGGCGGGGAGCGCGAGGTCGTAGGGCTGCAGGTCGTGGAGCGACAGGCGTGAGTGCGAGGCCAGCGAATGGGTGGGCCGCACTATGGCTGCCAGATAGCTCTGGAAAAGGATGTGTGATTCCACTCCCTCTGCGGGCTGCAGCGGTCGGAAGGCGAGTGCGAAATCCACTTCGCGTCGTCGCAGGGCTTCCATCAGCTCCGACATCGGTTTGTAGAGCACGTTGAGTTTTATGCTGGGATACATTTTCATGAATGTGACGATGCTTTCGGTAAGTATCGGGCTGAAGGAGTAGGTGACTCCGATGTTGAGTGTGCCGCATTTCATGTCGGAGAGATCGTCGATGCGTGATCGGCAGTCGTCGGCCGCGGAGATTGCTTTGCGTGCGACAGGCAAGAGCTCGCGGCCCGCTTCGGTGAGGGCTACGCTGTGGCTTGTGCGTTCGAACAGCAGTGTGTCGAATTCGTTTTCGAGCTGTTTGATCTGTTGCGAGAGGGTGCTTTGTGTGATGCAGAGCGAGCGTGCGGCCTCAGAGAAGCTGAGGCATTCGGCCAGTCTGACGAAGTATCTGATCTGTCGTAATTCCATTATGTGGCAGGTGTGTGTGGCTGTTGGTGATGAACGCTTATTGTCGGTTCTTTTCAAAAGTAACAAAAAAGAGTCTATCTTGTGGCCTGAAACGATATTTTTTTGAATATGAATATCGGGAGTGTGGCTCCGGTGACCATGGCTATAAGCACAGCCATGCATACGAATCCGTTGCTTGCGGCCTGATAGAAGTAGTAGCCGAACGTGTCGGGGTTGTCGTTGAGCACGCATACGGCCAGTGCGCCGAACGCCCGATAGGCATACATGCCCGGAATCATGGGCAGCAGCGCCGGGAAGAAATAGGCTTCGGCGGGAGTGCGGGTTCTTGAGGAGATCATCACGGCTATGAGTCCGATAAGGAACGACGCCACGAGGCTTGCCCAGAAGATGTGAAATCCGGGCACTGGGCGCATCATGAGCAGGTAGCGTAGCGAGTGGCCGAGTGCGGCGATGGCCGCGCAGTAGGGATAGGCGCGTAGCGGCAGCCGGCTTATGGAGGAGAATCCTATGGCTGCAAGCGCGGCGAAAAACGCGTCGGACAGTATATCGATATCCATGATTGTCGTGTATGTGTTGCTTAAAACATGCCTACTCCCATCACTATCATTCCGGCGCACAGGCCTATCGACAGGCAGGCGGTGAGCACTGTGGCGTCCATGAGTCGTCCGAACGAGCAGATGTAGAACCGGTGGAGCATGTCGCTGAACGAATTCAAGAACGGTACGCCGGGTACGAGATAGAGTATGCTGGTGCCGATGGCGATCTGTGGCGTATCGCCCAGATTGAAAAGATAGCTGCTCGCTCCGATCACTGCCGATGCGAAGGAGCATAGGAGGAAAGTCAGCCTGAGGTCGGCGCGCATTGATGTGAGCCACATTTTGAGGTTGTAGCCGGCAAGGGTGGCCATGAATACTACAGCCATCGCCTGGATGTCGCCTCCGAAGAGTCGGCAGAACGATGCGTTGGCAAGCGCTACGAGCGGTGGGACGACCCATGTGTGGCGCGGGCGGTCGTTGACGATGATGTCAAACATGCGTCGCGCGCGTCGGATGTCGATTCCTGTGTCGGCTATGCGCCAGCTGAGGGTGCTCAGCCGGGTGATGGTGTCGAAGCTGGTGGCTCCTTTTGCGGTGGCGATCGAGGTGAATACTGTCCGGTCGTTTCGGTCGACTATATATATGTGGACATGATGCGGCGATATGGTGATCTCCACATCCTGTCCGTAGGCGGCGGCTATGCGTTTGAGGTTTTTCTCAAGCCTGATGCATGTGGCTCCGCAGCCGAGCAGCCATCCGGCGTAGTCGGTGAGCAGATCTCTTACCATGGTCGTGCGGTGGTCTGTGGTGGTGTGGTCCGGTTGTTCAGCAGTCTTCATAGTCACGGCTATTGTCGTAGGTCGGACGGTCGCCTGGCACGAAGAATTCGTCGCGTTCAGAACCGATTTCCACTATATGCAGGTGTTTTCTGTGGCGGTGGCAGCGGTGACGGTGGCAGACTATCGCGGTTCTTACGATAAAGAGGATAATAAGTAATGCTGCCAGTGCAGCCCATGTGATCAACGGTCGATACATGATATTGTAGTTTTTATATGATTAATAACATCGGCTGCCGGCTTTTAGAGATTGTCTAAAATTCATATCACTTTGCTTTTGAGAGTCTTTCCAGCGTCTTTTTGTTTGCTCCTCGGTCATGTAGCTACGGC
>NZ_PUED01000239.1 GCF_003024925.1 Paramuribaculum intestinale | reverse complement strand
TACCTGCAGACCGAAGGCGATTACAACTGCGCGACGCTCAGCGTCGGCTCGGCCATAAGTCTGGCCGCCCGCCCAGGATTCAGAGCCATGCTCCGGCTCTATGCGCCCAGGCGTCGCGGACGAATCAATCAGGCCAATCCGATGGCCTCTTTCCGCGCCGACAGCCTGATAGTGTCGGGCGTCTACGAGCTTGAGCAGAGCGAATATGACGCCGACAGGGTGATAGTGCCTCTCGATGTGGCGCGGAAGCTCCTCGATTATACCTCGGAGGCCACCTCGATAGCCGTGACGGTCAGTGCGGGAAACGATGCCGGCGCCGTGGCTGCGCGGTTGCGTGAGCTGGGGAGCGGACGTCTGCTGGTGAAAGACCGGTTGCAGCAGCAGGAGCAGTCGTTCCGCATGATCGCTGTCGAAAAGTGGATCACCTTTGTCATGCTGGCCTTTATCGTTGTAGTTGCATCGTTCAATGTGGTGTCGACCATGTCGATGCTGATCATAGAGAAGCAGTCCAATATAGCCACGATGTCGGCCATGGGAGCCACACCGCGCATGATACGCGGCATATTCATGTGGGAAAGCTGGCTTATATCCTTTTCAGGTGCTGTGACAGGTCTGCTGCTGGGTGTTGCTCTCTGTCTGGCCCAGGAGTGGGGCGGTTTTATAAAGCTCGGAGGCGATCCGTCGCAACTGTCGGTGACTGTCTACCCCGTAGCGCTGTCGTCGGCTGACGTATTGACGGTGTTCCTTATGACGGCCGCCGTAGGGGTCATGATAGGTTGGATAGCCACGCGAGGCATATCCACGCGTCCGGTAGGTGACTGATCCTCCCTCCGCGAAGCAGATATGGAGAGATATGGGGGAGCGTTGCATGAAGCAGCTGTTTGCATATTATTAAAAAAAATATTACATTTGCGCATATATTCCCAATCTGATGCATAATGAAAAAGCGACAGAAACGATTGACGGCCATAGCCGATATACTGCTCAACAATATAGTCGGCAGTCAGGACGAGCTGCTTGAACTGCTGCTGCAAGGCGGCTACGACGTGACCCAGGCAACGCTCTCGCGCGATCTGAAGACTCTCCGCACCTCGAAAATACCCACCGAGATGGGGCGCTACCGATACGTCATGGGCGGAGTGCTCCCTCCCGACAAGGATGTGGAGAAGGGAGCTGCCGGTATGGTGAGCCGCGCGGCGATAGAGTCGGTGACCATGAGCGGACAGCTGCTGGTCATACGCACACGCAACGGATATGCCGGCGGAGTCGCCTACGATATCGACGATCTGCATTCACCCTACTTCATGGGCACGATAGCCGGAGCCGACACTGTGTTTGTGGCTCTGACGGTCGACGCGCCTAAATCAAAGATACTCTCCACACTGTCGAGCATACTCCCCGAAGAGCTGCTCTCAAAACGTTACGACGCACACATGCGCGACAAAACCATCGAAAATGATTAAAGCCGGAATCACAGGCGGCGACTCCACGGCCGCCGGACATCTGATACGCATACTGATCAACCACCCGGATGTGGAGATCGTGTGGGTCGAAGCACCCTTCGAGGAGGGGGAGCTGATAGCGCGCCACCACCGTGGACTGACAGGCGAAACATATATGAACTTCTGCGCCAAGGGAAATCCCGAGGAGGTCAACGTCATATTCCTGTGCAACAGCGAGGACGGCGATTCAGAGCGCTATATGCGCCACACGCCTATCCCCGAGGGGGTCAAGGTGATAGATCTTTCGCCCGATTTTCGCTCGCCCGAGGACGAGGAGTCGCCATGGGTCTATGCCGTGCCGGAACTTAACCGCAAGCCGCTCGTGCGCGGAGCCGTGCGTGCGTCCATCCCCGGTCCGCTCGCCCACATAATGCTGCTTGCTCTGCTTCCGTTGGCCAAGAATCTGCTGCTCAACGCTCCGATCCATGTCAATATGGTGACGCCAAGTTCGCCGGAGCGTCCCGGTGAAGTGTCGGTGGTGCTTGAGCATGAGGAGATCGGCGAGGCGCAGAGAGCGCTCCAGGTGCTTCAGTCGAGCTGCAGCGCGCCTATCCATCTCACCGGCATCGCCGGGGGATGGAACCGTGGTCTGGCATGCACGGTCTATATGGACACCCCGATATCGGAGGATGACATCAAGGATATGTACGACGAGTATTACGAGGATCACGGATTCACATTCCTCAGCGAAAGCTTTCCGGATCTGGGCGGTGTGAGAGGTACCAACAAGTGTCTGCTTCATGTGCAGAAGACCGGCCAGAAGGTAGTGGTGTCGGCGGTGCTCGACGATTCGATGAAAGGATCGGCATCTGTGGCGGTGCATGTGATGAATCTGCTCTTCGGACTTCAGGAACGTGTGGGCCTGACTCTTGCAGCCACAGCCGACGACTGAGGCAGCTCACCATGTCATATCGCGGGGCGGCCGGCCGCGAACCATCATGGCCGCTCTGTTGTTGAGAATACAGGCGGCGTCGGAAGTCCGTAGCTTCCGACGCCGCTATCATGTTTATTCTCACACACGTTTCAATCCATGACATCCATCGCCTTATCGCGTCTTCTGGCCGTAGCGGCCATAGTGGGCGCTCTCGCTCCGGCCGCGTCGGGCCAAAGCCGCAGTCTTGCCGACCAGCATCGTGACTCTATGCTTGCCTCGCAGCATATGGTCATGGCCGGCCGCGACATAGAAACCGTTTCACCCGAAATGCGCGACTCCGTGCGCAGCCTGATACAGATGTTCTATGACGATCAGTTCCGCCACTCGCAGGATCCGGAAGTGCCCTATTTCATGTTTCTGAGCAAGGATGCATCGCTTGCCGGCGGTATAGGAGGATGCGTAAGGATGAGAGGCTATTTCGATTGGGACGGTGCGCAGCCTACGTCGGCTTTCGCTCCGTATCTGATACCTATTGACCGCGATCCGGCCAAGATGAGGCACTTCGGCACTTCGCCCGCCGGCACTACTCTGTTTGTCAGTGTCATCGGCCGGAATCCCAGCTTCGGCAACTGTCAGATATATATCG
>NZ_PUED01000238.1 GCF_003024925.1 Paramuribaculum intestinale | reverse complement strand
GATATATGTCGCACGCCGACGTCGGCAGGTTTATCGACGATTTTCTGTCGAGCGACGGCCTTGCAGAGCCTGAAACAATAGTGGAGGCGACTGTGGTGGCCACCCGCAAGGGTGAGACGCTCCAGCGCGACACACCGGTGGTCACTCCGCTCCCCGATTTTACCGTCACAGTTCCTCCGAGGGCAGCTGTGCCCGACCGCCGCAATCTGCGCGGATGGCTTGAGGACTCGGATGCCGTCGACAGCGGCGCAACCGATGGCGATATGCCGTCAGGTCATGGACCGGCGGTGTCGCGCCGACATCGCCGCCGCAGCGGATGGGTGTTCGCACTGCTCGTGCTGGTGGCTCTCGGCGTAGGATTCGCGGCGGTGCGCTATCTGCCGGGACTTATTCCTGATACTGATCCGATAGCCTCGATGGAGAGCACCGATGTGAGTGGCGTGACGCCTCACGACGACGGAGTGCCGATGCATTTGCTGTCGGATTCGGCATTGGTGACCGCCGAACCCGATACTGCGGCCGTGGTCGGAATCTCCGACACCTCGACAGTGGCAGTTCCCGACTCCGCCGCAGCCCCGCAGGCATTGGTGGCAGAGCCGGTCGAAGGCTCTCTGGCTACGGATGAGGCAGCCGATCTGAAATATCTCAATGAGCATTCTACATGGCGGCGGAGCAGCCTGAAGAGCGACCGTTACAAAGTGCTGTTCGATCTGTTTGCTGCCGGCAACATAAAGGATATCGCCGAGGCCGATTATTTTGCGGTGGATGGTGTGGCCACCAACAGGGATGCGATCCGTGTGGTCGACATGCTGTGGGACGCCTATCGCACTCCGACTCAGCGCTCCAACGAGCGTGAGCTGCGCAAGTCGGTCAAGGGCGGGGAGATCAATCTGCCTCGGCTGTACGATACTCTTTCGAGGTATCGCGACGCTCGACCAAACAAATCGCCACGTCCGAAGCGTTAATAACCAGTGTGCACTCACATATATAGACACCACAATATCGATCAACTTTCTCCGACATGAATACCGAAGGATACGAAGTGAAGAGATTCGACGGCTCCACGAAGCGCTATGTGCGCACTATGGAGCTGCGGGGCGACACTCCCGAGTTTTTCAGCGAATATGAGCGACGCCACGCCCGGGGCAACGTGTGGCCCGAGGTGCTCGAAGGCATCCGTGCGGTGGGAATACTCGAAATGGAGATATACCGTTGCGGGCGTCAGCTCGTGATGATAGTGGAGGCTCCGGAGGGTTTCGATTGGGATGAAGCCATGGAGCGACTGGCCACTCTGCCGCGTCAGGCGGAGTGGGAAGCTTATATGGCCGAGGTGCAGGAAGCTTCGGCCGAGGCCACCTCTTCGGAAAAGTGGCGTCGGATGGACCGGATATTCAATCTTTACTGATCGGCAGGCCATGAGGATTGTGATACAGCGCGTGACAAGGGCTTCGGTCAGCATAGGCGGTGAGCTCCACAGCTCAATCGGCCGTGGGCTGATGGTGCTCGTCGGTGTCGAGCATGGCGACGAACCGGCCGATGCCGCATGGCTGGCGGCAAAGACCACGACGCTGCGTATCTTTGCCGATGAGGCCGGGGTGATGAACCGCTCGGTGACGGATGTCGGAGGCGATGTTCTGGCGGTCAGTCAGTTCACGCTTACGGCGTCGACCCGCAAGGGCAACCGCCCGAGCTATATCCGTGCGGCGGGTCACGACGTGGCCACGGCGCTGTATGAGGCGTATTGCTCCGAAGTGACGCGCCTGACAGGAAAGACTGCGGCGACCGGAGTGTTCGGCGCCGACATGCAGGTGGAGCTGGTCAATGACGGCCCGGTCACGATAATAATAGATTCAAAACTTAAAGAATGACAATATGGCAGACAAGTATCACGATACGGTGGCGGCAAGCGCCGTGACAACCGACGATTCACAGGTGGCCGAAGCAGTGGCCAAAATCATAGCCGAACACAAGGCTGAGAATATGACTCCGGAGGTGATGCGGATGCTCTTCGGCTGTATCGACCTCACGACGTTAAAGGCCACCGATTCGCAGCAGTCGGTGGCGGCGTTCACAGAGCGGGTAAATGATTTTGAGAACGAGCATGGCGATCTGCCCAATGTGGCCGCCATCTGCGTATATCCCAATTTCGCGCAAGTGGTGCGCACGGTGCTTGAGGTGAGCGGGGTCAATGTGGCCTGTGTGGCCGGCGGTTTCCCTTCGTCGCAGACTTTCCCCGAAGTGAAGGTGGCCGAGACGGCGTTGGCCGTGGAGGGCGGTGCCGACGAGATCGACGTGGTGATCAATCTCGGCGATTTTCTCGATGGCGACTGGGAGCAGGTGGCTGATGATCTCGACGAGATCAAGCATTCCTGCCGTGAGCGTTCGCTGAAAGTGATCCTCGAAACCGGTGCGCTGAAGACTGCGCGCAATATCCGCGATGCATCTGTCATAGCCATGTATTCGGGCGCCGATTTTATCAAGACTTCTACCGGAAAGGAATACCCGGGTGCTTCGCTTGAGGCGGCCTATGTGATGGCGCTTGCAATAAAGGAGTATGCCGAGAAGACCGGACGCATGGTGGGACTGAAAGTGGCCGGAGGCGTCACTACCGCCGACGAGGCCGTGGCCTACTACACGATAGTAAAGGAGGTGCTTGGCGAGAAATGGCTCAGCAGCGAGTATTTCCGTATCGGTGCCAGCCGTCTGGCCAACAATCTTCTCACTGAGATACTTGGAACGGAAACCAAATTTTTCTGATTTTGCCCTACATGGATAACGTACAATACTGGGCGATCGCTACTACCGGCGAGCGTCTTGGCCCGATGACTCTCGAACGGCTGGTGTCGCTCCGTCCGCGTCCCGAAACTCCGATATGGCGTCAGGGACTTGCCGACTGGACGGCAGCCGGCGAAGTGGAGGAGCTGCGGGAATTTTTCGCTCCGCCTGCGCCGCTCTGCCCTGCGCCTCCGGCAGCGGCGTCGAGCTACACGGCGCCGGCTCCGCAGCGGATGCCCTATAACTATC
>NZ_PUED01000237.1 GCF_003024925.1 Paramuribaculum intestinale | reverse complement strand
GAGATGGGGCGCCCGCTGGGGCTGGGGGGGATTATTCGGCGATCACTTCAAATTCGGATCCGGAGGCGTAGTCGCGTCCGTCCTGTGCGCTGAGGGCCATGAAGCGGATGTAGCGGCCTTTGACGGGGCTGGCGAAGGTGACTGTCTTCTGCGATGCGCCTTTGTCGAAGGTGCCTTTGGCTACGGGCTCGCCCCACTGGCTGCCGTTGGTGCTGATGTAGATTTCGTAGTCTTTGACTGTGCCGGTGGAGTTGCCGTCCTGACGCGGGAGGTAGTTGATGCCTTTGATGGTCTTAGGTTCTCCGGCGTCGAAGTCGACCCAGTGGGGATAGGGTGCTACGGTGACGGAATACATGGTGTGCCAGATGGTGGTCGGGTCGCCGTCGGTGAGGTTGGTGGCTTCGCCATAGTCGGGTTCCTGGCTGCTGGCGTAGGTGGCCTGTGTGGCGATGGTTTCGATGCGCGGGAGTGTCATCGATGTGTAGACTGTGGGTGTGTCTTTGAGCCATGCCTTGACGGTGCCGCCCTGCTTGAATGGGAATGGGGCTGTGTAGAGGCGCGGCCGGCGCGATGTTCCGTCGGTGTAGAGGATTTTGGCCGTGGGGTCGGGCGATGAGATGGTGAGTTGGCCTGAGCGTGAGCGGCTGATGCCGATGGGCTGGAGGCCGCCTCCGCGCACTTTGGCGTTCTGGGAGAGGGTGTCGCCGGGGTGTGTGGGCCGGATGATGAATGTGAAGCGGTGTTCTGTGGCTTTTACGCGGTCGTTTTCAAGTGGGCCGCCTTGTCCGCAGCTGTTGCCGCCGAGTCCGGTCACTCCGAGGTCGAGGTGGAGTGTGGTGTTTTTTTTCGAGGGGAGTTTGTAGGTGTGGTCGGCCAGGAGGAGTTCCATCTCTGTATAGGGTATGGCTGTGGCGGACATTTTGTCGGGTGCGACGAACATGACTCCGCTTCCGTTGCTGTCGGTGAGTGCGGCCCAGCGCACTTCTTCACGGTTGCCGCAGCTCTGCGGGCGGGTGTAGGGTGTGAACATGCTGGCTACGGGTGCGCTGTAGAGTCCGATAAACTGGCCGGTCTTGCGGTCGGCATAGTTTTCTTCGGGTCCGCGTCCGTAGTAGGTGAACTGCGGGAGGTCGTCGGGCACTTCCATGGTGTAGCCGAGGCGGGGGAGCACTGCGGCGGGGTTGTTGGATGAGATGACGGCGTTGAGTTCGACGGATCCGTCGGGGTAGACGGTCCATATCTGGTTGGTGGTGAAGCGGAAGTCGTCGGGGCCGAAGATGGCTGACTGGCTTTCATCGATGGCGTAGGTGCCTGATGCGTTGCCGTTGCCTCCGGTCATTCGTCCGCCGCGCGGTGCCTGGCTTTCGATGGTGAAGGAGAGGACGGCGTTGCCGAAGCGGTCGGTGAATGTCTCGCAGGCGGTGACTTTGTGCTTGAGGTTGTAGAGTCCGTTGGCAAACCATTGTCCGTAGGCCCAGTTGTCGTTGTTGAGGTAGGCGCGGAATGCGTCGAGTGTGGGTCCGTGGCCGGGTACGATGACGTTGTGGCCGTCGTAGGTGAGGCTCTGGAGTGTGCCGGATATGAGGGAGAAGCGGGCTTCAAATCCTTGTCCGGTGATGGTCTGTGTGTTGCCTTTGCGGTTGATGTCGATCTTGCCTATCTGTCCGGCTATGCCGCGCATGCAGCGTGGGCGTTCGGGTCGGTTGATCTCGAGCTGTTCGGACATCTGTGTGTAGCCGGCTTTGGCCCATGGGCGGTCGCTGGCGAGGCGGTAGTCGATGTTGAGGTAGTATTCGTTGCAGGGTTTGATGAGTGTGGTGTCGAAGGGGACGGTGTAGATCTGGCGCTGGCGGGGCTGGAGTGCGATGCGGGGTCCCTGGAGTGCGTTGCCGGTCTGTATGGGTTGTCCGTCTTCGTAGAGGGTCCATGTGGTGGTGTAGTCGTCGAGGGGTGTGAAGTAGTTTTTGTTGAATACTTCGATCTGTCCTTTGGCGATGTCGACGGGTGTTATGGCGATGTTCTGGTAGACTTTTTTGACTTCGGCGAGCTGTGGTTTGGGTGTGAGGTCGCCGAAGAGTATGCCGTTCATGACGAATTGTCCGTCGGTGGGGCGGTCGCCGAAGTCGCCTCCGAATGCGAGGTAGCGCTGGCGGGTCTTGGGGTCGTAGTTGTAGAGGCTTTGGTCGATCCAGTCCCAGATGGCTCCTCCGATGAAGAAGTTGGTGCTTTCGATTGCGTTCCAGTAGTCGACGAGGTTGCCGAGGGCGTTGCCCATGGAGTGGGCGTATTCGGAGATGTGGAAGGGGTAGTTGAGTTTCATTTTGCCTTTTACGGCTTCGTTGACCCATGCGATGGAGGGGTATTGGTTGGAGCCGATGTCGACGATGTCGTTGTTGCGTTCGTACTGTACGGGGCGTGTGGTGTCGAAGGCTTTGATGGCGTTGTAGGCTGTGACGAAGTTTTTGCCTGGTCCGGCTTCGTTGCCGAGGCTCCAGATGACGATTGAGGGTGAGTTGATGTTGGAGCGAACCATTTCGATGTTGCGCGCTACGTGGGCGTTTTCGAATTCGGGGACGTGGGAGAGTGATGCGTTGCCGTAGTAGTATTCGTGGCTTTCGAGGTTGGCTTCGTCTTCGAGGTAGATGCCGTATTTGTCTGTGAGGTAGTACCAGTAGGGGTCGTCGGGGTAGTGTGAGTTGCGGACGTGGTTGATGTTGGCCCGTTTCATGATCATGATTTCCTGGGTCATGCGGTCGTGGCTGATGGTGTGGCCGGTCGCGGGGTCGGTTTCGTGGCGGTTGACGCCTTTGAGTTTGACGGGTTGGTTGTTGATGTAGAAGTAGCGTCCGGCGAGGTTGAATTCGTCGTCTTCGGCTTTGGTCTGGCGGACTTCGATCTGGCGGAATCCGGTGTAGGTCGATACGGTTTCGAGGGGTTGTCCTTTTTTGTCAAGGAGTTGGGCTACAAGGACGTAGCGTGCGGGGTGTTCGGCGCTCCAGAGGTGGGGGTGCTGTAGGGTGAGGGGTAGGGTGATTGTGGCGGCGGTGTCGGGGGTGATGGTGGGG
>NZ_PUED01000236.1 GCF_003024925.1 Paramuribaculum intestinale | reverse complement strand
CGATTAAACTGCAGACAGCCGGACACAAGAAAAGGCGCTCAAACTGAACGCCTTAATACTTATCTATACTTATAGTTGCCTATCTTTAATTGCCGGTCATTTGCCGATGCAGAAACAGTTAAAGCATTTATTTACAATGATGTACGAGTCTAAACCGTACAAGAGCCGTACAAGTGGCTCCAGCGGGGTGTTTCTGCTGTCGGTCTGCGGACTCGAAAACATGCGCGGCACCTATTCCGGACATGCGGTCGTTGACCTTATGCGAAGTTAATAAAATTTCAGCAGACAGCCAACTGATTTGCTATCTTTAACGCTGTTAATCATATGATTGTTGTATCTACGGGATAGGGTAATGGACGTCTTCGTACTCCTCAACGATATTTGAGACCTTCAACAATTCAATCAAGTTGGGGGCATCATCAGGAGTGTCTTCTGTCACCAATGGCAGCAGTTCGACAATTCGGCTGAGTGCCGCCTCATATTCTTCTTTTGTTATTTTCATGCAGGGAGACTTGGCTTATTAGAAAAATGTCTTGACCGCGAAAAGGAATTGTTTATCGCGACAAAGTTAATAAAAATACGAGAGTAATCGCGACATTATGGCGTAATCTTACCCCCTACGCTCCCGCATTTGGCGTGATTCAATGGTTTGTGTCCCTTGATCTCTTCGGTAAAGGGTATGCCATGGCGGATGCGATACTGAGAATATAGGTCGTTGAATTGCAATGTGTCCTGCTCTGTGGTCGTGAATTGTTCGCCTGTATCTTCGCAGACGAAGTAGCGGACGTGAACACGAAAATTCTCACCCCGGAATTCCACATCTTCCATCGTGCATACTTCCTTAACTTTCCCTCCAGTGAAAGGGCTTCTCATATTGACATACTTTTCCATTAAATGTAGCTTTATTCGTTGGCGTATTCGTAATACATATCCCAAAGAGTATCGGGAAATCCATAGCCACAACATTCTACCGACTCTATCATCCTCTTTATTCTTGGCGCAAATTCGGTCAATAGACCATTTTGCACTATGAATTTGACTGCCTTGTTGAAATTGTTTTCCAATGCGGTGTAGAATGGTTCTTCGTAATCTCCGAATTGAGCGGTAAGGCTGCACCCCTGTTCTACATAGTATAGCATGAGGTCGGCTATGGCATGAGGGTCGGGAACAAGTTTCTTGAAAGCGGTGATGAGTTTGTTGCATTCTCTGAAACTCGGATCCTTCGGATAATCATTCCGTCCGTAGAATTGGCTACGGATGGCTTTTTTATATTTCTCCAACTCTGCATCGCTGTTCGGTTCAAGATAGAATTCCAACCATGCATTGGCCTCCTTGCTTGCACCATACAGTTCAAGCATTATATCGACTACCTGTTCTTTTGTGAGCGACAGTAGATGTTTCTTCAGTTTTGCTTTTGACATAGTGTTTTAATGGTTATAACAAGTCACTATTGGGGGATGTTACTTTGCCGACGATGTTACTCGGAGATGCGGGTGAAGCGGCTGATGCGTTCGTTGACGATGCGGATGTAGTTGCGCTTCATCTTTTCGGAGAGGTAGCTACGGTCAATCAGTTGTCTGGCATCATCGGGGAGAGTCATAGAGCGGTCAAGGATTTTGTTGGCTCGTTTGCTGACCAATCCGATTTTAGCCGCGAATCTCTCGAAGTCGAGTCTGCAAGGATGGCCGGTGCGGTCATAAACATCGCTCTTCTCAATATCGGGCGACAGGCCGCCGTCAAGACCGAGGTCATCGCCATCTACATGTAGGCTCGTGTTCAAAAGGTCATACGCCGGAGCAAGTCTGTAATCCTGCCCATCAAGAATCAACGAGAAGTTTTTAAAATGCGCGTCACCATTGGCGTAGATGTAGTTGAACACGACAAGCGTGAAAAACCGCTCCATATCTACCATCCATGCGGCGACATTGCTACGGATTGCCTTTGCAATATCCTCATAACTGCCATTGTATTTGAACTGTGTTCCGATCACCTGCTCATTCTTACCTACCAACGAAGCGAAATCTTCCATTGGTGTTTTATTGTCATCGGGCAAAATGTCGAATCGTCGTGTGATGTATACAGCTTGACCATCGGGTGTGAAACATAAACCGTTACTTGCCGTCATAATCCCGTAGACCTGCGAGGCAATCTGCATGGTCAGATGCTCGTTTGCCGGAATCTGTTTGCGCTCGCGCAAAGTCTTATCCCACGGAGCCGGTTTCAGAATATGGGTGGAGCGTTCTCCATCCTGTGCAATGCGAATCTTCCCATTCTCAATTATAGCCGGAAACTTTTCTTGCACACCGGACACGGATATTCGGTGCATCGCCTCGACAATCTCACCGACATTACGGAATTCATCAATGTTGAAATTCAGCATCGGAGAAATTCTGTTGGCACCAAACAACAGCTTGGAGGCCTTTGGACTGTATGTATCAAATCCCTCTTGAAGAGAGGATGGGCAATTCTTTATATCAATCATGTCTTGAAGTTCTAATATTAATAGCACCAATGAAATCCGTGTCAGCCATAGCCGACAGAATCCCGAAAAAATCCTTCTCGTCAATTCGGAGCGTCCGGCAAATCACTCCTCGGTTTGCTCCTTCCGGAATCATATTGGAGAAAAAGGGAAATAGCGAATCAGATTCAAAAGCACCCTCTTGCTTTGGTAAGGTTGCCGAAATTGGAGGCAAGTCCGAAGAAAGATATTCCAGCTCATACTTGAACGTATAATCGGCTCCCGGATTTAATTCCGTCAGCACTCCGGCCTTGGTCTCATTATAATAAACATCTAAAGTTCTCATACCTCAATCCGAATTAAATGGTTTTACGCACCCTGTACTCAATCTCGATGCCAAGCACATCCAGAATTTTCTTGATGGTGCTTAGCGACGGATTCCCTTGACCACGCTCTATATCCTTGACAGTGGCCACACCGACCTGCGCCATCTCAGCCAGATCTTGCTGAGTCAGCGAAAGCACCTCGCGCCTCTCCTTCATCAAATCTTTCAGCTCCATAGTCTAATATACTATACTTTTCTGCAAAGATAATCATAAAACCATAAGTAACCAAATAAAAGTATGGAATAATAT
>NZ_PUED01000235.1 GCF_003024925.1 Paramuribaculum intestinale | reverse complement strand
CCGACTTTTGTAAGCCCCGCCATGCCGCCCACAGGGTGGCTTGGTGGGGTTAGGATCAGGCAGCGTACGGATCTTCGTAGATGAGCCGCAGGGACAGATCCCCATCTCCGTCAGCGGCTCATCTTCGATGATGCCGATCACCCCGATCCATCCGATTTCCGATGCTGATAGATCGCCAGTTAATAGAGGTTAATTTTACATCGAAGTTTATCCCGAAAAAGTTAATAAAATCTAATGGGGGGGGTAATGTAAATAATTGTATAAAAGTTTGTGGGAATGAAAAATAAATGAAAAATTTGCAGCGGACACTCGAATTGTGTTGTCGTTTAGCCAACAGAAATTAACTAAACTAAACCAAATACACTTAAACAAACACAAATTATTATCCAATCTCAAAAAACAAGTGATTATGAAAAAAATGATTTTGCTTGTGTCGATGCTGGCAGGTGTCATGACCTTCTCCGGCTGCGTCGACGACAAAGAATCGGCATCTGTCACAGCAGTTCGCGAAGCCAAGGCCGCACAGCTGTCAGCTTTGGCCGCTCTCAGTAACGCTCAGGCAGCCAATCAGCAGGCTCTCGCCGATACCGAGAACGCTCTGCGTGAGGCCAAGGTGGCTTACGAAACAGCCAAAGCAGCCTATCAGCAGGCTCTCGCCGATAAGGCTAACTCTGAGGCACAGGCTGCCGCAGCAATACAGATGGCCGCCGCTCAGAACGAGATCCAGCGTCTTGCCAACGAACTCGAGGAGATGGCTATCCGGCACAAGATCGCTATGCTCGACCTGCAGACTCAGTACGAGGCTGCCCTCAAGAAAGCCGACGATGACAGCCAGGCGCTTCTCGGTGGTCTCTATATGGCCTATCAGACAGCGGCCACAAACCTGCTCAACGCCCAGCAGGAAATAGCCCAGCAGAAGATTGATCTTGCCAAGCTGCAGGCCGGACTCGTTGACTCTGACGAGGCCAAGCAGATAATGATCAATAAAGAAAATCGCAAGATCGCCAGCGCGGAGCAGACTATCGCCGAATGGAAAGCCAAGCTCGAGGTGTTCGAGGCACAGAAGGCTCCCGAAGAGGCCAAGGCTGAACTGGTGACAGAGAAGGCCGCCCTCTCGCAGCTTGCGCAGGACAAGGCGAAGGCTTTAGAAGCCGCCGACAAGGCTCGCGAAGAAATGAATGATGCCTGGAGCGATATCTATGACCAGAAATATCATGGTCTGGCAATGGATGTGACCGGTGGCAAGTATGGCAATTTCGTTGACGAAGAAGGTAATCCTACCGGAGAGGCTTTTGGCGATTTCATCTATCTGCAAGACTATGAGGAGAACGCGCTCGGCAAGCCGGTAGAGGCAACAGTGAATACCTACTGGTTCAGGACAACCGACGACAAGGGCAACACCACCTACACCGCGGTTATGAACCGTATGATCCAGAAGACCGTGACCAAGACCGAGACTACGGCTCCCGGTGTGGAAAGCACAAATACCTACGAGGCCTACCCCACCTACTACTATCAGCTCAACGCTGAGGGCGTGAAGGCATACGTCGCTGCAATCAAGGCCAATGTGACAAAGAACGAAGGCAAGGCTCTCGAGGCCGCTAATAAGGCTCTGGCTGCTCAGCAGAAGGTTGTCGCCGATCTTGAAAAGGCCGAGATAAAGGATGAGGCTGCCATTGAGGAAGCCAAATCTATGCTGCCGGGCCTGCAGACCGACGTGAACACCGCGAAGGCTGCTCTCGACAAGGCCAACGCACAGGTTGCAGCTATCCAGACTGCATTTGACACCATGGCTGCCGAGGCTGCCAACTGGACCGTCACAATCGAGGCCTACAACGCTGCCAGCGAGGCTTATTGCGACGCTCAGTTCGTTTATGAAAAGGCTGAGGATGCTTACGGTCTCCAGGATGCTAAGGTTTATGCTCTTGATGCTGTCGTACGCGGTAATGTGATCGTGGACGGCATTAACATGACGTTTGACCAGGCTATAGAACATGCCGAGCGGGAGATCGCAAATGCTATCAATACGATCTCCGATGCCAAGCAGGGGATTGCGAATATCGAAATCGCTGAGGCCGATCAGTTAAAAGCTCTGGCTATCGAGAGGCTCGAAGCTGAGATAGCTATCGCAGAGGCTGAGATCCCCGCTCTCGAAAAGATCGTTGCCGACACCAAGGCCGCTCTCGATGCTGCAACTGCGGCTCAGGCTGAGTAATTGTCACTATCAAAACGGCTAAACAATGAAGATTAGACGACTATTGATGTCGGCCCTTCTTCCCATGACCTGCCTGTGCGCGGCCGCACAGCAGGGTGAAGACAACACCCCCGCAAAGGGCGACTTCACCGTGGCGGCCACACTCGGCTACAACAGCTACACCGAGGCTACGGCTCTGCCCGGAAACCTCACCGACTACGAGGCGGCGGCATTCGCTACCGACTGGAGCAAAAAGAAGCTCACAGTGGGATTCGAAGCAGGCTATTTCGTGAGCGATAAGTGGAAGCTGAGTCTTGGAGGAGGCATCAATTTCACTCACAATCCCGGCTATGCCGACAAGCCGGGCACCATGACTCCCGGCATGTCCGGCGAGGATATGGTGGGCGAGATACCCAGCTATCGCGCAGTCGCAAGCCAGTATTCCTGCACCTACAATGTGGCAGCGGGTCTTGACCGCTATTTCAGCAGTTCGGTGAAAAACCTGATGTGGTATGGCGGAGTCCGCGTAGGCATGGCCTACAGCCTCAACGAGCAGAAATACGACGAGTGGACGGCGATGGGCAAGAGCGTAGGAGAGTCGTGGAGCCTCCGCGGCGCGCTCACCATCGGAGCGGACTACTACGTGATGAAGGGTATGTATGTTGGAGCATCGGTCGATCCGTTTGCTTACACTTACAACATGACTTCCTTCCGTCCTCAGGAAGGACTGGCACGTCTGAGCGCCGATAGCAGCAACTTCGCTATCCTGGCGGCTCCGACCGTAAAAATCGGCTTTAGGTTTTAAGGCACAGATATTACACTGATCGGTAGGCGGCGACGGAGTGATCCGGCGCCGTCTTTTTTTCTTCCCGCCTCCTCCGTCCCCCTCTCTCTTTCCTCCCCTGCCGGATGGGCTTCCGCCC
>NZ_PUED01000234.1 GCF_003024925.1 Paramuribaculum intestinale | reverse complement strand
CTATAATACATCTCCTTAATAGGGGCACCAAATACCATCACATAGGAATATCTTCTAAAGTCTATTTTATTGGACTCAATGAAATTCTTAACATCAACAGTATCGTTCACCGATTCAATACAAACCTCAAGATCTTCTTTAGTATTTATAAACCTATAGGCATCAGGATAGTACGGAGTCTTAAGTGTAGTGAGCTTATAGCAAGCACTATATTTGATATAGTGCTTGCTATAAGCGATAGAGAGTAGACTTAAGACTATTGTCGCAGTAAATACGACAATGAGAAAAAGTCTTTTTTTTGTCATTTGCCCTGCTTTCTTAATGAGTTATTGGAATTGTAGTAAATGCGCCATTTACCTCCATTTGCTGGATATGGTTGCAAATAATCTGATGAAGGCGAAAATAAATCCATTAAGCCGTAATGGTAATTTACAGATTCACTTGTGCCTTGCACTCCATAAAATTTGAAATATTGAGCAAATACATACGCTATTGGTCGTTGTGACCCAAGCAAAGCTCCTTGTTGATGATCTCCTTCTCCGTGTGGATGTGGATTTGTGTCTGCAGAATGGCAAGAATACATATATAACATCGCATTTTCAATATTGCCAGTCGGTTGAGGAAGATCTTGAATATTTGGAGCAGGAGACCTTGAAATATTAGTTTTCCCATCTCCTGTTGCCGTAAACTGCTGACCTTCACCAACAAGAATTGATTGATTCTTCCCGTGCGTCATAATTAATACTTCAGAAATCTCAGTTCCATTCATATTTTTCCAATCTTCTGAGAAAGCCTGAGTAGTACTTGTCTGACTCATGGCTACACTTCCAGCTCCATACTTTTTGATGCCGTCATTATATTGCACTTTTGCTTGTTTGCTGAAATCTTTTGAATAAAATATGAATTTCTTGATATTCTTAGTATCTGTTATGACCTGCCCATCTAAATCAGTCCATTCTTTTCCATTGTAATCTATGTATATTATAGGATTATTGCCTGAGAAACAGTAGGAAGAATGGCTATAATATTCTTCTTGTGCTGGGTCAGTTGACATCCACAGGCTGATACGTGGGTCATAGTAGCGGGCACCGTAGTAGTACATACCTGTCTCCTCATCGAACTCTTTAGCGTTGAAGAGATAAGGAGTGTTCCACACGTTGTTGCGCTCCTCGATGAAGACTTCGCCGAAGGGGACATACTCGATGTGCTGAACTACTTCACCGTCAAGGTTGGTAATGAAGCTGGAACTTCCGAGGTGGTCGGGGTGATAGAAGAACTGCAAGTTCTCGTAGTTGTCGGGATCTTTGAAAGACCGCGAAACCGCGCGGGTCTGAGCCTTCCGAGCCTGCGCAACAGCCGCCTCCATTGAACCGTCATTGCAGCAGAATCCTTCGCCGTCAGCATAGTTGTCGTTGTCAGTGCCGTTGTACGGTACATCGAAGAACTTGTAGTTGTCCTTGATAACCTGCTGCTGCGCTGCATACTTTGACTTGTAGTCAACCGAAAGGCCGTCGGTGTTGGCACCGGCATATTCTATGCGGCGCGGGTCTGAGCCGTAGGAGGCGAAATCGCCGACCTTGGACACAATTCTCTGCGAACCAGCGTAGATATGTTTGGTGTAACGACCTCCCTGATTAGCCACGAGGTACGGGCTGACATAGAGGGAGAATTTCGCGGTGTTGGTCGAGCCACCGGAGAAGACTCCGTTGACATAGACCTGATCGCTTTCTCCGGATGTCTTGACAGTGCGCTCTCCGTCGGCGTCGTACCAGTAGTTGGACACGAAGCCGTTGTCGTCAACAGCAAGCAGACGATTCTCCTCATCCCAGATAAGCTTGCGCTCTCCGACACTGTTATCTCTATGGCCATCCGTCATTACGCGATTGGTGTTGACGTAAATAAGGTTGCCGTTTTTGTCGTACTGGTAGATGTGACCGTTCTCCACTTGTTGACCTTCGGGAGTCTCCTCAGTGCGGTAATTAACATCCTTTACACTTTCGAGTTGGAATTTCTTTCCTTCTTCCGAACTGTAGGCGTAAGTGAGGTCGTAACCGACATTGAGGGTGCCGTTGAACTGAACGTTGTCCTGAGTGAGATGCTGGCTCTTCGACTTGATGCGGTGCATATTGTCATAGCCCATAGCGAGGGTATAGGATGCGGACTTGTTGTCTGCTCCGGTGTATGTACCTTTGGCGGTGGCGAGACGATAGAGACCGTCATAAGTATAGGTGTGCGACATCTGGCCGCCGGCATTGCCGTTGGCAGGGAGAGAAGCATTATTTGCCACCGAAAGTACATTGCTGACCGCATCAAACGTATAGGCGTTGTCCATAATGGATGTGCCTCCGCTGTTGACAGCGAGATTGCTCAGGCGGCGACGGTTGTCGTAGGTGTAGAATGTCTCCGCGCCGTTGCAGTACTTCAGGTAGCTGCGCTGCTCGAACTTGTCGTAGCCTAACTTGGTGATGTAGTCATAGCCGTATGACTTCTCGCCGCGAACCTTTTCAAGGAGACCTCCGAGGTTGTAGGAATAAGTAACCTTCTCCTCGTCGGGATAGATCATCTCGATGAGTCGGTTGTGGCTGTCGTAAGTCCACTGGGTGACGTAGGTTGCAATCGCCTGATTTGGCACGATGAGAGTGCGGCGTGTCTTGGTCTGATTTAAGGTCACACCATTATCAATAGATATGCTTATACATCGCGTCAGAATCATTACAGGAGTTGAGATTGCTATTCCATCTTAATTAACAAAATTACGGATAATATTTAAACCAACAATGCGATATGCTGAAAAACATATCAGTATTACTCCGATTAAAAGAGAAATGCCACCGAAAGCTCATGTAGCAGCCGGTGGCATGGGATATATTTAGGGATTGGTAGGATAGTAGTTTACAAAAGTGGTGTCGGCTTGGGTTCTATGCTCCTGATGTCGGATTAGCGACCTCATGCTGTCAACTTCGTTGGGCTTGCCGTGGAGCATAAGGCGTTCACGGTGCATTACCACATTCATGTCGCGGTTAAGTCCACGCTCGTAACGGTAGAGCCATTCCACATCTTTTAGCTTTGAGTTTTTGTTGAGCTGATAGAAGAATCCATAACCGAAACCTCCGGCGGCGAGAAGTAGAACCGCAAAGATGGTATAGACCCAATGTGGGGT
>NZ_PUED01000233.1 GCF_003024925.1 Paramuribaculum intestinale | reverse complement strand
CCTCTCTTCCCATCCGGATGGTTACGGACGCACCCGCTTCTATATTCTGATTCAGCAGCATATAGCCTGCAGCCGTCCCATCATGCATCTTGAACACAAGGCCGGTGATAAAGTGTTCATAGACTTCGCCGGTGACAAACTCTCCATCATCGACCTTGAGACGGGCGAAATCATCCCGGTGGAGGTTTTTGTCGCGATCCTTCCCTGCAGCCAGTTAACCTATGTGGAAGCGGTCATGAGCCAGAAAAAGGAGGACTTGATCCGTGCTTCGGAAAACGCCTTGTTATACTACCAGGGGGCTCCCTCCGCCATCATCCCGGACAATCTCAAGTCCGCCGTTACTAAGAGCAGTAAATACGAGGCCATCCTGAATGAGGACTTTGCAGCCTTTGCCGAACATTACGGCTGTACCGTAATTCCCGCCAGGGCTTACAAGCCACGTGACAAGGCACTGGTCGAGGGTGCCGTTAAACTGATCTATCGCAGTATCTATCCAAAGATACAGGAACGCGAGTTTTATGACCTTGATTCACTGAACGCGGCTATCCGTGTCGCCTTGGAACTCCACAACAACACTCCGCTGACAGACCGTAAATACAGTCGACGGGAACAGTTCGAGGAGATAGAACGTGATTCTTTACGCAAGCTCAATCCCATCCGTTTTGAACTCAAACAGCGTTACAGGGCTACCGTGATGAAAAACGGTCATGTCCGCCTGGGGGAAGACGCCCATTACTACAGTGTGCCTTGCGGCTATATAGGCAAGAAGGTCATCTTGTTATATACCTCACGCGAGGTATGCATCTATTACGGCTACGAGCTGATTGCTTCCCATACCCGCAACAGGGCCCGTTGCCGGTACACGACCCTGGAAGAGCACCTGGCTTCACACCATCGCTATATCACGGAATGGAACCCGGATAAATTTATACGTGAAGCGGCGGCTATTCATCCGGATGTGGAGGCATATATCCGTCAGGTTATGGAAGAGAAAAAGCATCCGGAGCAAGCCTATAAATCGTGTCAGGGCATTCTTAGCTTCGCACGCAGGGTCGGCAACACCCGATTGACCAATGCCTGCCGTTGGGCTACAAGTTACGGTCTGTACAATTATCCCATCATCGAGCGCATCCTTAACAACCGGCAGGATGAGTTCCCGTTGGAAGACAGTGCCGGGCAAGAAACGGAGATGCCTTCCCATGAGAATATCAGAGGAAAAGAATATTATCAATAAACCAACCAGATACAATATGGAAATGAATCAGGACACATTGGAAAAGATGTTAGGAATGAATCTTAAAGGTATGTATTATGCCTTTAAAACAAGTTTGGAAACACATCGGACAGAGAGCATGACTACCGACCAGTTCGTCTCATGGCTGGTCTCAAGTGAATGGGATGACCGCAGAAACCGCGCGGTAGAGAGAGCTATCCGTCAGGCCTCCTTCAGATACAAGGCCACCATTGAAGAAATAGACTTCTCAGTGGAAAGGGGGCTGGACAAGAATCTTACCCAGCGTTTGGCTGACCTTACGTTTGTCAGGGAACGCAAAGACATGTTTATTACCGGAAGTGCCGGAACAGGAAAAAGTTATCTGGCAACCGCTTTTGGCTTCCAGGCTTGCCAGAAAGGATATAAAGTACTATACGCCAACACATCCAGACTTATGGGGATGCTTAAGGTTGCCAAGGCAAAAGGTACAATCCTGCAAGAACTCAAGAAAATCGAGAGGTTGGATATGCTTATACTGGATGATTTTGGCATACAACCCTTCGATTCCCAAGGGCGGATGAACCTGATGGATATCATAGAGGACAGGCATGGTAAAAAATCCACCGTCATAACATCACAGGTCCCGGTAAGGGATTGGTATGACGTTATTGGAGAAAAGACGATTGCCGATGCCGTTCTGGACAGAATTGTACATCAGGCTATACGTATAGAGCTCTTCGGAGAGTCGCTACGCAAATGTAAAAGTAAAAAAGAATCGTTATATTTATAAACGAAATTTAATGTAGAACCCGGCATAACTGACAGGAAGAATACGAAGAAAACAAGAATGAACAGGATGGAAGAATGGAAAAATTTAACAGGGGTCAAATTGCTCTGAATTAAGGGGGCTACTTTGAGTGGATTTTCCATTTATAAACAAAAGGGTTATCTGTGTCCATTATAATACGGACGTTTATGGATTATTGTATAAAAAGCAAGAGGATACAATTCAAATGATTCTTCCTCTTGCTGTCATTGTCATATTTTCAATCCTTTCGGACGGTTTTCATCCTTGACATACAGCCCCGGACGACCGATTACGATATGGTTGTCAATGAAATTGCCCGTGGAACTTTGTTCATTTGCCGGACTGCGTATCTGTGGCGGTGTATCTCCGTGATATTGCGTCGGCCTGTTCCGCACGACTTCCGTTTCCGGCTTGACCTGCTGCCCTTCGTTCTCCTTGTCGGCGATTTCGGGCGTGGGCGCAAGTTCCAGTTGTATCTTGCGGTCGAGGGCGGCAAGTTCGGACTTCAACTGTTTCAGCTCGACCTCCTTCTTCCACACCTTGCCCGTTATCTCCTGTAACTGCGGTATCTCACGTTCCAGCACCTCATTCTTCGCCTTGTACTGGTCGATGATGGGGGGTATCCTCTCAATTGCGTTCAGGAAGTTGCGGGCGGCGGCCAACGGGTCAGCCATCGCCAGATGCCCGTTGTTGTAGGTGTACTTGTAGTTTCCTTCAACTACAAAACGGTTGTCGGTGAACTCCAAGCCCTCTTTGAGTATCCTCTCACTCACTACCTTTATCGGGAAACCGTAAAGCTCTCCGACCTGTGTGTAAAGCCCGCCCGTCGTGGTGTTCTTGGCTATCTCCTGCAAACGCTTTCCGATGACCTTCTCGTCTGTGGAGTCCACTCCGTCCACCTTTATCATATTAAGGCGGTTGCCCTCCTTGTCGGTCTGCACCACTGATAGGAAGCGGTTCCAGTCCTCCGTCATGGCATCAATGAAAGCCGTGTTGTTGCGCAGCTCACCCGTCTTCGACTCCAGCTTGAACTCCGAATCACGCCTGCCTTTGTTGAACGACTTGCGTTCCCCTTCGAGCGAGGCGATGCGCTTTTCAAGTTTAGCCTTGTCCAACAGGTCGGTGTTGCCGGAGAGCAATGCCATATATGGATATTCTCAACAAATTGACCCCCTATGGATT
>NZ_PUED01000232.1 GCF_003024925.1 Paramuribaculum intestinale | reverse complement strand
GGTCGGAAATGAAACAACCCCCGGCATGATACTGCCGGTTGGCTCCGTTGACAACCCTATTCAGTTGACACAACTTAACAATGCCGGTTATGATGCAGTTAAGGCAGTTTTCCCCGATGCGAAAGTTATTGTCCATCTTGATGGCGGAAACAATCAATGGGCCTACGACAGAATGTTTGACATACTTGAAAACAACGGTGGCAAATATGATATGATTGGTATGTCTCTTTACCCCTATTGGGCAGAGCAGCAGGGTGAGACTGGAGGATGGTTGAAGGTTGCAGATGACTGTATAGCAAATATCAACCATTTGAAACAGAAGTATAACAAACCTGTAATGATTTGTGAAATAGGTATGCCATACGATCAGGGGGAAACCTGTAAGCAGCTAATTACTAAAATGATGGCTACGGATGTTGAAGGCATCTTCTATTGGGAGCCTCAAGCTCCCAATGGCTACAACGACGGCTATAATCTTGGGTGCTTTGACAATGACGCTCCAACAGTTGCTCTTGATGCTTTTAAGAATAAATGAAAACTTTTATGAAATTTCAATATCTATTTATATTAATGGCTCTTTCGGGAGCCATTAATATAAATGCTCAAAGAGAGGTACAAACACTAAAGCATGGCTGGGAATTTTCTCATGGCAATGTGTTTGACGCACCTAATATCCAACAAGTCAGGATTCCTCATGATTGGGCTATTTATGGACCTTTTGATCGAAAACATGATTTGCAGATTGTAGCGGTAGAGCAAAACGGAGAAACAGAAGCGACTGAAAAAACAGGTCGTACAGGAGGACTTCCTTTCATCGGGAAAGGCATATATCGTACTGTTTTTGAAATCCCGGATACAATTAATCGGTCTGTCACCATTGTATTTGATGGTGTTATGAGTAATGCTGAGGTAACTTTAAACGGAAAGAAAGTTATTTCTTGGCCATACGGATATAATTCATTCTATGTAAATGTTGATGGCATAGTTCTTCCGGGAGAGAATAGACTTGAAGTTGCCTGTGAAAATAAAGAAGGACAGTCTCGTTGGTATCCGGGAGCCGGTCTTTATCGAAATGTACATGTTATAAGTACAGATAAAGTTCATATACCCACTTGGGGAACATTTGTAACTACGCCTGTCGTTACTAAGGAATATGCTTCAGTCTCTCTCTCAATGGAGGTCGCCGGAACATATAACCGCCAAAATATCAATATTACGACTGTCATCCTAAATCCGGAGGGCAAAGAGGTGGCAAAAAAATCCAATGTATTTTGTGCAAGAGGACAAGAATTTACTCAGAATTTTCTTGTCAATCACCCTATTTTATGGAGTCCAGACAATCCGGCACTTTACACCGCAAAAACCATATTATCTGTTGATGGTAAAGTGGTGGATGAATATGACACTAGCTTTGGCATTCGCTCACTCGCTTATGTACCACAAAAAGGGTTCTTCCTCAATGGAGTTCCCACAAAATTCAAAGGAGTATGCAATCACCACGACCTCGGTCCACTCGGCGCGGCTGTGAATAAATCAGCTTTGCGTCATCAGTTGGAGTTACTTAAGGATATGGGCGTTAATGCTATACGTACATCTCATAATATGCCGGCTCCCGAACTTGTGGAATTATGCGATGAAATGGGATTAATGATGATGATTGAACCATTTGATGATTGGGGATTTCGACCTAAATCGCCTAATGGGTATGGAGCAGTATTTGATGAATGGGCGGAAAAAGACGTTTCAAATATGATACGTCATTTCAGAAACAATCCCTCCGTTGTCATGTGGTCAATTGGAAATGAGGTGCCAAGCCAATGGGGAGAACCCGGTATTGGAGAACTCCTAAGATTACGTAATACCGTAAGGAAATTAGATACAACTCGTCCTATTACTTGTGGAATGGATCAGGTTGGCGAGGGTGCTGTAATTGATAATGGATTCGCCGCCGCTCTCGATATACCCGGTTTCAACTATAAACCTCAGTTTTATGATAAGTTTTATGAAAAATTACCCAATGGTTTGATTCTTGGTTCTGAAACGGCATCCACGGTATCGTCGAGAGGTCAATATTTCTTCCCTGTGGAATTTAAGGATCATAATGTGGTGCTTCATCCTGAAAATCAATCAAACAGTTATGACAATGAAAGTTGTTCATGGTCCAACACTCCTGACTTTGACTTTGCAAGGGATGATGATAACGATTGGTGCATAGGTCAGTTTGTCTGGACAGGATTCGATTATCTCGGAGAGCCATCG
This sequence comes from Paramuribaculum intestinale, assembly GCF_003024925.1. Taxonomy (GTDB): domain Bacteria; phylum Bacteroidota; class Bacteroidia; order Bacteroidales; family Muribaculaceae; genus Paramuribaculum; species Paramuribaculum intestinale. The sequence goes on along the minus strand of NZ_PUED01000232.1, from coordinate 951 downwards.
CCATACGATACTGATGCTTGGCCAAGTCATAGTTCTGTTTTTGGGATAATAGATCTTGCATCGCTTCCTAAAGACCGATACTATCTATATCGTTCAAAATGGAATGAGGATTCTCCAACACTGCATATTCTTCCGCATTGGAACTGGAAAGGTCGTGAGGGGGGAGTGACTCCGGTATTCGTATATACGTCATATCCTAAAGCAGAATTGTTTATCAACGGTATAAGCCAAGGCATACGAGAGAAAAATGATTCCACGGTTTATAATCGTTATCGCCTAATGTGGATGGATACCAAGTATGAACCGGGAGAACTAAAAGTAGTGACTTACGATAAAAACGGGAAATTAGCAGAAGAAAAGACAATTAGGACTGCCGGAAAACCTCATCATTTAGTCGCAACTCCTCATAGAAAAATTCTTGCAGCCAATGGAGAGGACTTGTGTTATATTACTATCCAAGTTGCAGATAAAGATGGGAACATTATTCCGACAGATAATCGTCGGGTTAAATTTAAGGTTGAAGGTGCCGGATCTTTTGAAGCCACAGCAAATGGAGATCCTACATCGCTTCTTCCATTCCAAAAACCGGAAATGGATTTATTTAGCGGTGCCGCTACTGCAATAGTGCGCAGTGCTGACAAGGAAGGTATAATTACATTTACGGCTTCAGCTAATGGTGTAAAACCTGTAACAACGACAATACAGGTAGAATAGGTTCAGAATTGGTAAAAAAGATTGATTTAGGCTGATTCTTCGTCGGAGCAGTCAGATGTAGATTGCTCCGATTTTTATCTTAATATTCAAAAATAATGAAAAATAAATTATCTGAAGAATTTAAAAATCGATTCGATGCAGAGCCTTTATTTTATGCTTCGGCTGGTCGCATCAATCTTATCGGAGAGCATACTGACTACAACGGCGGTTTCGTTTTCCCCGGTGCTATCGATAAAG
>NZ_PUED01000231.1 GCF_003024925.1 Paramuribaculum intestinale | reverse complement strand
GTTTTGATGATGTCGCCATGAGCGACTTGTTCTCAGCGGCAAGAGAAGAATTTGCCTCGGTCAGCCGGGTGTGTTCCGAATAGAGTTCGCTGTTAGCCTGCCGGATTTCCTCGTTGGCCACCCTCATTTGTTTCCTTTGAGCGTCAAGGGCGATTGCGCTGCATTCAAGATGACCGACCTTGCTCTCCAACGATTTCTTCTCCTTGTCAAGTTTCTTCTTCTCGGTGGAGAGTTCGGCTACATCCTTTTCAAGTACGGCTTTCTCGCGCTGGCATTGGCGGTAGTATTCGTGTTGGTCTATGTGCCGGGCTTCCGAGCCTCGGACGCCTCGCTCCAATCCGTATTTCGCCATTGCCTCGGCATAGAGGTCTTGGTAGCGGCTCATCGCCTTACGCTCCATTATGTCATCGGCACACAGCCGTGGACGGTTGGTCGGCTTGGTGCGGTAACGCTTCTTAACCGCCGCCTCCCTCGCTTTCTTCTTTCTCTCGGTTGTGACAATCGGAACGACCGCTATGTGGAGATGCGGTGTGCGCTCGTCCATGTGCAGGGCTGCGCCGACAACATTGTCGCTGCCGAATGTGTCACGAACCCATTTGATGTTGTCGGCTATCCATTGGTCGAGTTTTCCGGCGTCGATGATTTTCTGCATACCCTCGTTGTCGGAGGTCATCACCATGTTGAGGCAGCGTACTTGCCGGTCGGAGATTTTTCGGCTTATCCCGGCATTGGCTATGCGGTGTTCGACAGCAGCCGCAAGCCCGGTTATCCCGTCGGGATATTCGACCAGCCCGTAGCGGTTGAGGTGCGTCCGCTCCGGGTCTGCGTTGTCGGGATGGGAGGTGCGCTCGATATGCTTGGCTATCGAGTTCAAAGACGAGTTCGCCTTTATGATGTGGAACACTGCGTAGCTCATAGGCGAACGAGTTTTTGTTGCGGAGCAATCGGGGTGTACGGCTTCCGATTAAGCCGTTCCGGGGTTTCCAAAGGGATGTCACCCTTTGGCATATTGGGGATATTTTTAGCGTATCGGAACGATATGCGGCTCGACTTATTGAGCAAACCGAGAGCAATGGAATTTATTCCAATTGCCGAGGTGCAGCCAATAAAGGCGGAGCAAAAATTCCCTAATATGCTAAGGAATTTTCCGCATGGCTGTAATTTCCGTGCGCGGCTGCACGGATGGAACTGCTCCCCACACGAGGGTCGCAGGGCGGCAGACCACTGTAACAGGTATAGTGGTACACCGAGAAAAAACATTGATTTCATCATTTCAAATTTAGGGATAACCCCGTGGCACTTTCGGCATTTTGGCACAATCGCCCGTAAGGGTGAAAATGCCAAAGTGCCAAAAATGTCAAGGGTAAATTTAGAATTTGGTGTATGTGCCGTGGCTGTCGCGCGAGAAGAAGACGCCCCGTTTTTCACGCAGGAAACGCTTGAATGTCCGTTCCGGCATTCCGTTCTTGGAGGCTATCGCCACGCCCTCGGCGGTGGTGAATTTGTCGGGCAGTTCCGACATCACGGCAAGCTGCACATCGGTCAAACTGTCCTCGCCGATTATGCACTGCACCTTTGCGGCTGTCACGCGGAAATACTCCGTCAGCCGGATTGAACGCTCGACGGTGGCGGTGTCTATCGCCTTTTTCTTCTTTGCCCCGGTAGCCCAATCCGCAACAGCCAGCAGGAGGCAGAACCTTACGGCATAGATTTCGAGTTTGCTCGCTATGGCGGTCTGCGTGTCGCTTTCATCGGCGTTGCATTTGTCGGTGTACTCGTTCTGCCATTTTACAAGGCGGTCGAACGCTTCAGATGCAAACAGCACATTCTCCGGAATTATATTGCCGTTGGTATCGGTTGCCGGAACAATATCCGTCAGCTTGGAGATTATCTCACGCCATGCCGCAACGATGTCGAATGAGGGTGTTTTTCTCTCGCTGTTCCATTTCACTTTGGATTGGTCGTCCGGCACGACAAAGAGGAAACGCTCCATGAAGCCGTTGGCGTTGCGGTTTCCGGCGGCGAGTTCGCCCAGCACTTTGGGCTGGATCGTACCGATGACGCACAGGAACGGATTGGCGATGAACACACCGCTCTGACTGCTCTTGCGGTCGGACATGGCTACCTTGTGGTTGAACACCGACATCCAGAACTCCGATTCGGAGCCGTTGTTGTAGCGGTTGAAGTTCTTGAACCATGCGGCGAGTTCGTCGGCATAGAGGCACAGCCCCCTCGGATTTTCCGAGAGTATGCGGTGGACTGCTTCCGGGGTTACATCCTGCATGGTGAACCGTATGCGCCTCGGCTCGGTGGGGTTGGTGTCGTAGCCGTTGGCGGCTCTCTCTTTCGGCGGCAGTTCCATTGCCGCCTCGTAGCGTTTCATCGCCTCGTTGAAGATTGCCGACTGCTCCGCGTCGAAATCAATCAACGGCTGCATGGCGAAACTCAAAGGGTGGCTCTTGTTCGCTCCGGGGCGGCCTACAAGGGCGACGAAAAGAATGCAATACTCCTGCCAGCAGGTATTGTATTCGACCTTGTGGGTGTAGCCTATTGCCGCCGACATAGCCGTGAGCATTGACATGGCGAGATAGTCCTTCGAGAAACCGAGAGTGACGTTTGCCTCGTCGATTATTTCACGCACTTTCTTGGGGAGTACATCGAGAGGGAAAGGATTGCCGATGTTTATCTTTTCGGCGGTATCTTCCTTTTTCATCGTTTACCCCCTTTCTGCGCTGTGGATACAAGCACTCCGATTGCGTTGCCGTCGGTAAGCCGTGCCTCAGCCCATTGCAGGAGTTCGGATTTACGGAAATGGAGCTTTGATCCGAATTTCTGGAAAGGGATTGTTCCCTTGCTCGTTTCCTTGTAAAGCTGCCCTCTCTTTATGGGATAGCCGTTGGCATTGAGAAAAGCCAGCGCACCGTTCATGTCGAGCGATTCACATTCTGGTTTCGCTGCCTCTGCAGCGGTTGAAGCAGATGCTTCCTTTTCGGAGAGATACGCCTCTACCGACCCCCTCACAAGAAGTTTGAGGACTTCCACGAAGGGGAGATTAAGAAAATCAGTCATGTTCATTGTGGATGTGGATTGATTAGTGGTCGGGGAAAGTTTTAGCGCATTGGGCATAGACTTTTCAGAGTTAAAAACGTGTGGATTTTCATCATACAGATGTGGGGGTGTTGTCAAAGGGTTAAAATAAGCCTCACAGCCCTGACT
>NZ_PUED01000230.1 GCF_003024925.1 Paramuribaculum intestinale | reverse complement strand
GAGTAACAGCGTAACACTTGACGAATCTTTTCCATTCCTAATTGTCTATTGGGCATAACTGACTTTTATTCGTTTTTAACAAACAAAATAGAATTATAGATCGAGTAAACAAGAATGAAACTCACTTTTTAGGGGATCATTTTAAAGTGAATTTAAGGGGGCACTTTCGAGTGAATTTGGGGGATCACTTTAAAGTGAACGGAGGGGGGCAATGGTGAGTGAATTTTCCAATAAAGGATAAAAATAGGTGAATTTGCTTGGTTGACTAATTTATTTAGACTAACTTTGCATATACTAAATTTCATTTGATGATGGAACAACTTACTAAGCGTGAAGAAGAAGTGATGAACAAGTTTTGGGAGAGGGGCGAAGCTACCGTCAAGGAGATTATAGCCACTTATCCTGAACCTCGTCCAAGCCGGACTGCCATATCTACATTTGTGAAGTTTCTTGTCGAGAAAGGCTTTTTAGGGCATAAGCCGGCAGGGAACAACGGGTTCATATACTACCCACTCATAGAACGGGATGAGTATTGTGGCAACAACCTGAAGAATGTAGTACAGAGATATTTTAATAACTCTATTCGTGGTGTGATAAGCACTCTTGTAAGAGATAGGAAAATGTCGGATGATGAAGTTCGGGAGTTGATAAATCAGGTAATTGAAGGAAATCGCCAATAATAAAATTGAAAAGATATGGGTAATAATTTATTAGAGCAATGCCATAAAATTAAGGAAGAAATTTCCAATGAAACCACATTTCATTTGGGAATTGAAAACTTATTGTCTTTGCGTACCCAATTATTTGATATCTTAGCGCAGTTCAAAGTGGAATTATGTCGTGCTGATTTCAATGCTATCCCATTCATTGGAGAAGACGGTTTTCACAGCAAGACAATTGCCTATTCCATCTGGCATATATTCCGTATCGAGGATATTGTTACCCATACTCTAATCAACAAGGACAATCAGATATTCTTTTCAAGGGATTATAAAAGCTCGATTGGCTCTCCAATTATCACAACGGGTAACGAGCTTGAAAAACAGGAAATATCAGATTTCTCCAAAACATTGAATTTAGATGCGCTATATGAATATGCTGAATCTGTAAAAGACAATACCAGCCTATTGTTGAAAGAGCTTTCTTTTTGCGATTTGGAACGCAGAATGACTGATGAGGATAGGGAAAAACTCAAATCACTTCATGTTGTGAGCGACTCTGAAAATGCCCGGTGGTTGATAGATTACTGGTGTGGTGAAAATATCCGAGGTCTTATAATGATGCCTTTTTCCGAACATTGGTTGGCTCATATTTATGCGAGTTGGAAAATTAAATGCGCATTAAAAGGAATATCAAACAACTAAATATATGAATATGGAACAAAAATTTTGTCAAAGTTGCGGTATGCCGTTAACTGACAAAGATAAGGGAATAAATGCCGATGGCAGCCGCAATGATGATTACTGCAACTATTGTTACATGGATGGCCGGTTCACGCAGGACTTTACAATGGAGCAGATGATTGAGCATTGCGCTCGGTTCACCGATGATATAAACAAGTGGTCCGGAGAAAATATGACCGTGGAACAGGCTAAAGAGATGATGCGCCAATTCTATCCCAACCTCAAACGCTGGAAAAAATAAATATGAGATATTGTTGTACGGTTTTATCCGTGTCAGATATAAGCAAAGCCCGAAGTTTCTACGAAAACATATTCGGGTTGGAAGTCTGTCAAAATTATGGACGAAATATCCTGTTCTCCTGCGGTCTGGCTTTACAGCAGAATTTCGATTGGCTTATTGGCGTACCCAAAGAAAAAGTTCATAAAAAGTCAAACAATGTTGAAATCGTCTTTGAGGAACGTGATTTTGATGGCTTTCTGCAAAAGCTGAAAGGCAATTCGTCAATCGCATTCTTAGGTGAAGTCGTTGAGCATGATTGGGGACAGCGAGTAATCCGCTTTTACGATTTGGATGGGCATCTAATAGAAGTCGGTGAGGAAATGAAAATGGTCATAGAGAGATTCATTTCTAATGGAATGACTTTGGAAGAAGTTTCCAAGAGAATGGATGTTTCTGTCGATGACCTGCAAAAACTATTGAATTAAACCCTATAAATATGGATATACAACGTATAATCAGCTTGGTCAAAGAGACTAAGGGGATAATCACAAACAGGGAAATGGCAGCCCTTGTGAAAGAAAAAGGAGTAGCCGATTACGTTACTCAAGTGGATGTCGCCGTTCAGGATTTCTTGAAGAAGGCATTACATACACTTGCGCCGGACATACAGTTTCTCGGAGAGGAAACCGGCTTACAGCGTATGGATACAGACAGCTACTGGATTCTTGACCCTGTTGATGGCACTACCAACCTCATGCACGACTATCAGCATAGTGTGGTGTCGTTAGCTCTTTGTAGTCAGAAAGAGATAGTAATGGGCATTGTCTATGATCCGTTTCACGATGAACTTTTTTCTGCTGTCAAGGAAGAAGGAAGTTTCTTGAACGGCAAGCCCATACACGTTTCATCTGCCACAAAACTATCGGAAACCATCATAGGCATCGGCACTGCAAAAAGAGAATTAGCGAAAGAAAACTTTGCCCGATTTCTGAAAGTTTACGAAAATTCCCAAGATGTCCGAAGACTTGGCTCAGCCGCTTTGGAGTTGGCATATACAGCCTGCGGCAGACAAGGCGGATATTTCGAGATATATTTGAATCCGTGGGATTATGCGGCAGGAATGCTTCTGGTACAAGAAGCCGGGGAAAAGTGACTGATTGGAACGGGAATGCGCTTGACCCGGCTAAAGGAAGTCACGTCGTAGGAACAAACGGGCAAGTCCACGAAGAAATACTCAAATTATTATGAATGTAAAAGAAGTGTTGCAACAATTCGTTGAAGGTGCAACCGATCTGCGGTTTAATAACGTGGAGGTTACACCGGAAACAATACACGCAATCATGATAAATGAGATTGTTCCGTCACATCCGGAAGAGGACTTCTATGGAAAATCAGATGCGGCGTATATGACAACGACAATTCCGTTGTTCAAAAAAGCCGGGATAGAGGTAGATTCTGTGCAGGATATTCTCAACAAGGGGATTTATATTACCAATGCGGTTAAAATACCCAAAAACGGATATGTCGTTTCAAAGGAAAGCATAGAGGAAAGTCTGCCATATCTGGAAAGAGAGCTTGCATTGTTTCCCAACGTCAAGGTTATAATGCTTATGGGTGA
>NZ_PUED01000023.1 GCF_003024925.1 Paramuribaculum intestinale | reverse complement strand
AACATGAACACCGACTCCCCTGCCGGAATGATGATGAAGTTCGCAAGCGAAACGACAAAGCCGTTTGTCGACGATTATCTTCTTTCGCAGGAAGCAAGAGAAGCCGTGAAAAACGGTTATCTCCACATCCACGACAAAGATTATTATCCGACAAAGAGCCTCACCTGTGTACAGCATCCTCTTGACCGCATACTTAAATACGGTTTCTGCGCCGGTCATGGCGAGTCACGTCCGGCCAAACGCATCGAAACAGCCAGCATCATAGCATGTATATCGTTGGAAACAGCACAGAACGAAATGCATGGCGGTCAGGCTATTCCGGCATTTGATTTCTATCTTGCTCCCTACGTGCGCAATTCATTCATTGAGGAACTGAAAACACTTGAAAACCTCACAGGCACCGATCTCAGCCATCTGTATGACTCCGAAGTCGCCGATTTCATCTCGCAACCGCTCGATGGTCTTGAAGGAGATGAGCGGATGAAGCAGCATGCAGTCAACCGCACTGTAGAGCGTGTTCATCAGGCTATGGAGGCATTCATTCACAATATGAACACGATACACTCCCGCGGCGGCAATCAGGTAGTGTTCAGCTCCATCAACTATGGCACTGACACTTCGGCCGAAGGACGATGCGTGATACGCGAACTGCTTACATCCACTTACGAGGGCGTAGGCAATGGAGCCACCGCCATCTTCCCCATACAGATATGGAAGAAAAAGCGTGGAGTAAGCTATCTGCCCGGCGATCGCAACTACGACCTTTACAAACTTGCATGTAAAGTCACGGCAAGGAGGTTCTTCCCCAACTTTGTCAATCTCGACGCCACTTATAACCAACACGAGAAATGGGACGCCAATGATCCCGAACGTTACAGATATGAAGTAGCCACCATGGGATGTCGCACACGTGTGTTCGAAAACCGCTATGGCGAGAAGACATCCATCGGACGTGGCAATCTCAGCTTCTCCACAATCAATATAGTCCGCATCGCCATCGAATGCATGATGATCCAGGATAAAGAAGAACGCATCCGCCGTTTCATGGAGAAGCTCGACGATGTGCTCGACATCACGGCCCGTCAGCTTTGCGACAGGTTCGATTTTCAAAAGACCGCTCTTGCCAAGCAGTTCCCCCTGCTCATGTCGCGTCTGTGGAACGGCAGTGATAAGATGACACCCGGCCAGACCATAGAAAGTGTCATCAATCAGGGCACTCTCGGTATAGGATTTATCGGACTCGCCGAATGTCTGGTGGCGCTTGTCGGTGCGCACCATGGCGAAAGCGAGGAGGCTCAGGCTCTCGGATTGCGTATCGTAAGCCACATGCGCAGCCGTGCCAACGAGTTCTCTGAAAAATATCAGCACAATTTCTCTGTACTGGCCACACCGGCCGAAGGCCTTTCAGGCAAATTCACTTCCAAAGACCGCAAAAGCTTCGGCGTGATCCCCGGAGTGACCGACAAGATATATTACACCAACTCAAATCATGTGCCGGTCTACTACAAATGCTCCCCGAGCCACAAGGCCAAAATAGAGGCTCCGTATCATGAACTGACAGGCGGTGGCCATATATTTTATGTGGAGATCGACGGCGATGCCACACACAATCCGCAGGCTATTGCCGACATTGTCGATCTCATGGACCGTAACAACATCGGCTACTGCTCTGTCAATCACAACCGCAACCGCTGCATGGAGTGCGGTTACGAGGATGCGCACGACGGACTCGAAACATGTCCTAAATGCGGAAGCAAAAATATCGACAAGCTGCAGCGAATCACCGGATACCTCGTCGGCACTACCGACCGGTGGAACAACGCCAAGCTTGCCGAACTCAACGATCGCGTGGTACACAAATGAGAATACTCGACATCATAGAAGGCACATCGGTGGACGGTCCGGGACTCCGGACCGCCATCTATTTTGCCGGATGCCTTCACGAATGCCCCGGATGTCACAATCCTCAATCATGGCCTATGGATGCCGGCAAAGAGATGTCGGCCGATCAGTTGATAGAAATAACTGAAGAAGCTGACGCCGACGTCACACTGACAGGAGGCGACCCGGTTTATCAGGCAGCGGAAATCATGCCCCTCTGTCGCGAACTGAAACGCAAAGGGAGGAATATATGGCTTTATACGGGATTCCGCTATGAGGAGTTGATGGCCGTGAAGGTGTCAAGAGAACTCCTGGACTACATCGACGTGCTTGTCGACGGGCCGTTTATAGAACGCCTCCATGACCGGTCGCTGCTCTTCCGCGGATCATCCAACCAGCGGCTTGTCGATGTGAAGCGCTCGATGCCCGGCCGGATTGTCGAATGGCAGTCTGATTTCTGAGACGATCAGTACTGGAGATATACAAACGGTACGATGTCTGATCCTCTCACCTGTATGATAATCAGGATCACAATTGCCAGCACCACCGTCTGAATGATCAGCGGCATACGTGTATACAATCCTTTGAGCCCGCGGGTCCAGTTCTCCGGAGCGAAATGCATCAGAAAAGCGCCCGCCATCACAAGCACTATCGCCAGATAGCCGCTGACAAACGCCGGAGCCACCGACAGATGGAAATCGCCGAAAATCTGTCCCAGCATCTGCTCTACCGACTCCATTGAACGGGCGCGGAAAAACATGAACGCGAAAGCGATCAGATTAAATGTGATGAACACATTGAACACCCTTCGCCACCAAGTGGGCCGACATGGCGGCAACGCTCTCTTGATCTCCTTGTGGACGATCAGAAACGAGCCATGAAGACCACCCCATATCATATACATCCACGACGCGCCATGCCACAGACCTCCAAGCACCATAGTGGTCATGAGATTGGCATTTTTTCTGAATCGTGAACACCTGTTGCCTCCAAGAGGTATGTAAAGATAGTCGCGAAGCCACGAAGAAAGCGAAATATGCCATCTGCGCCAGAATTCCGAAGGATTCTGCGATTTGAACGGCGAACGGAAGTTGTCGAGAAAATTATATCCGAGAAGCAACGCTATACCTATGGCCATGTCGCTATAGCCTGAGAAATCGCAATATAGCTGGATTGAAAAACCATACACGGCAAGCATATTTTCAAAGCCGCTGAACAATGCCGGACTGTCAAACACACGGTCTACAAAATTCTGACTCAGATAATCTGCCACAACCACCTTCTTCACCAGACCGCAGATAATAAGAAACAATCCTTCGGCCATCATGGCGCGTGTGGCTCTTGGATTTGCATGCACCTGAGGCAGCATATCCTTGGCCCTCACCACCGGACCGGCCAAAAGCGGAGGGAAAAAGGTCAGATAAAACGTGTATGCCAGAAAATCGCGACACGGCTCAATCTGACGACGGTAGATGTCAACTATATAGCTTATCGACCGGAACGTGAAAAACGATATGCCCGCAGGAAGTATTATATCCAGCGCGTCGAATTCTTTGTCGGCAAATTCGGCCACAGTCTGTGCCAGCAGATTGAAATACTTGAAGTAGGCAAGCATACCGAGATTGATCAGCACATTGATCAACACAACCGCTTTTCTGAGCCATATTCTTTTAGCCGCACCGAGTCCTATGCCGAGCAGATAGTCCGACACACAGACGCCTAAAAGGATGAAACAGCATTCGGCCGATGACTTATAATAAAAATACAGAGAGAACAGTATGACAAATACCATCTTCAGGTATTTGAAGCGGCTTAACAGCGCATATACGCCTATAAAGGCTGCGAAGAGAAGCATGAACAGACCGGTATTGAACAGCAAGGGATTGGCTGCGTCATACTGCAGTACATCCGCCATCCGTTCAGGGTCGACATCAGGCAACTGCCAGTCTATATCAGGTATATTCGGGAAGTCGATCGACATATTTGTAAACTACTGTTTTGGTTCAAAAAGATTCATAAGAGCCTCATAAAGGAGCATTCCCTGCAGTCGGTAACCCGACGCGGTCAGATGCACGCGATCCTTTCCCATCAATCCGGCATCGAGCCATCTTGATGATGCACCCTCTCCTCCGGCCACATCATAAAGGTCATAGACTGCAATATTGTGTTTGCGTCCGAAATCCAGTATCTCGTTACGGTATGCCGCTACATTGGCATTGACCGAGTATGATGCCGCCCGGCGACGGCGTCCTTTGCGACGGACATAACTGCGCCGCTGGCATTCCATCGGTGTAACAAGTATTATAGGCACCTTAGGCGACCCTCGGCGTATATTGTTGGCCATTGACTGTAGCGACGACCGAAGCGCGGCTCTGTCAAGACGGCCGAAGGCCTCGTTGGTACCAAGTGCCACTATGACAAGATCCGGAGCCAGACATGATATGCCCGATGAAAAAGAGCCAATTGAATTATACGTCGAGAATGTCGCCCCATTGTTGCCTATCACACTGTAGGTCAAACCAGGACGCAACCCAGACAGATACGAGCCATAATAAACATAACCTCCTGTGGCCGAAAAACGTACAGTCGCGGCATTGACACTTCTTCCGAGTGTTATCCTGACGCAGTTTTTCTCTGAGACAGATTCGTATGGTATGGAATTGCCTTCTTGATCCGTCACGGATACAACGTCTATCTTGCCTTTTCCAAAGAGAGTGATCTCGGCAAACGGATCAAACGTGTCCTCATCGTCGCGGGTGACGAATGTGAGATTGCCGGTCGCTCCGCTAAGCCGCAACGCAAGGCCGTTAAAGCCCATGTCGGCGTCGCTTCCCGACTTAATGGCACGCGTGGCTGTCCATGACGATGTGCTCTCCACCTTGTAATCCGACGGAGGATTGGTCGAAGCAAGTTTCAACGGCGCCACCAGGCCGCGTCCGGCGTCGCCATAGACAAACTGCAGCATATCGCGTGTCACCTGAGTGGAAAACTCCGCCTGAACATGACTGTCGCCGATGTGAAGTATATCTATCCTGCTTCCGGGAGAAGCAAGTTTATTGTACAAAGTCGAGAAGTCCTCGCCATTGTCTTTTATCGCGTTTTTAGAGCGACGGATAAACGACGGCACATGACCCGAAAAAGGCAGCTCGATCAGCTCGCTCTCTATTACAGGATTCTGACGCATATCAGCTTGGTCGTCAATAAAATCCTCCAAGATGCTGTCATTATCGGCAGTCACGGCCACGCATTGTTCAGAGCGCATGACCGGTGCCGACGACATCATCAGCAGCGTGGTTGCTACAGTTATTGTTGTGTGTGTGTGTTTCATTGCAATTGCATCATCAAGGCATTGTAAAATTCCTCGGCCAGAACTTTGCCTCCTTTATGCGACATGTGTGTGTAATCCTTGCCAATCAATCCTTTCCGGCTCCATTCCACTACGGCGTCATTACCACCCTGGGCTTCTCTGATATCCCAGAAAAGACATCCGGCTTCACGGGCTGCATCACGCTGTGCCGACACCATATTGCCTACTGTCGACATCGAATGCAGCTCTCCGCCACGTTTCTGTCCGCGGTCGCCCACTCCCATCAGTATGATCGAAGCCGAGGGAAAGCACTCGCGCAGATGACGTATCACCTTGATCATTTCACGCGAGTACACCGAATAGTTCTTTTGCGATGCCGACATGGCATTCAGCCCGAATTCCAGTATGATCATGTCATATCCGAGCTTTTCGTCCATCTGTCGGCACAGATCATAATTCAGGCTGCTTAACGACAGACCGGAGAATCCTCTGGTCGACATGCATTCGACCGACACTCCCGACGACGACTCAAGCCATACCCCCAGAGCCTTGATCGATGATGTTGAGGTAGAGAGTGATATCGAACCAGTGATTTTGTTTATTACCATCGACTGCACGGATGACGACGGCGCGAATGTTGACGTATGGTTCTCTCCGTCGCTATCGGTCATGGTCACTGTCGCACCGTCAGGGGCGACAAACAGAAATCGACTGATCTCCCATTGATCCACATGTTTGATTTTTTTGTCGCCCTTGTATGTCGATAAGGCTCTCGCACCATCTTTGGGGGTGAAATAGTGCTGTGAAAGCCCTACGAATGCGTTCAATGTCCCCTTTTCGCCATGCTTGTGAGCGTTCCATCCTGATCCACCCTGATGCACCGAGCGTCGGAATCCCGGAAAATCTGTGTGCATGCTGACGTAGCCGACTCCGCTGCCTCCGAAGCGACTCTGTAGTTTCTCCCGGAGATCCTGCGTGAATATGTCGCCCTCAATGTAGCTGTCGCCTACTACGGCTATTCTGACCATACGGCCCGACATCAAAGCTGATCTCATAGCCGACAGGCCGCTTTTTGAAGGTGTGTAGTCCTCTATGGCCACAATGCCGTTCTCATCGCGCAATGCAGGCTGTGCATCCGGCAGGCTGACCACTGTATCCTGTGCATCCGGCTTCGTCATAGCGGCCGAATCGGTCGTATGCAGTGTCATGGCTGCAAAAGCGGAATCAACCCGGGCGGCAACAGTTTTGTTTGTCGCCGCATCACGGCTTTCGGCTATCGCCTTCCGAAGCAGCGGATCGATAGCCTCGTCTTGCAATACGTCGATAGTATCGGATTGCTCTTGTGATTCAATCACAGCAGATACATCAGCTAACAGATTATAATCATCGATCAATCCGTCGGTGAGTTTGCGCAGAGGCAGCACCGATACAAAAGCAACTATCGCCACAGCCGTTATGACTGCGAATGCTGTGCGCCACTGCGCGCTATCATTAGGTCTGCGACTCATCTTACTGTATGCGAATAAGCTTCATCATAACCGGTAAACGACAGGCCGTCCGATGACTCATCGGCATCCGTATCAGTCACAGACCGGTAAAGCATTCTGGCCTTGGCTGCCGCTTCGTTCCATTCGTCGAGCGGATCGGATGCTTCGGTAATGCCGCCACCGGCGTAGATATTATAGCGATAAGTGTCATTTTTGCATGGCGTGACCAGACAGCTACGCAGATCCACGTAGGCTGCAAAGCCGTCGTCATCGGCCAATCCAACCATGCCTCCATAGCATTTCCGGTCATGCATCTCATAGCTGAGAATGTTGCCGAATGCCTGATCGACAGGAAAACCGCACAGTGCTGGGGTAGGATTAAGATCATCGAGCAGACTGATGGGGTCTGTCTCACCCCTGCCGGAAATGACCTCACATAGATGCTCGATGTTGCCGAATGCTACCGCTGAATAAGGTTCTATATCCGTTTCAAGATTATGATTACGGAAATGAAAATCGATAAAATCGGTCACATAATCATGTTCCACACGGTTTTTTGTATCCCACATATCATCCGATGGCTTGCGTGTACCGGCAAGTGATATTGTTGAGAATACACCCGAACCATATTTGTGGCTGAGCAACAGTTCCGGGCTTGCCCCTATCCACAGGCCGGTGGCCGGAGTATAGAAAACAAATCGGTATGTGCCGCCTGGAGCAGTGTCGACATAGCGTCGGAATGCGTCGATCGGATCTATAGTCGAATCGACAGCTATAAGCCGCGATATTACGGTCTTCCCGTGGTTCTTCTTCAGTGTGGCTGTGAGTTCTCTGAGCGAGCTGCAGTATTTCATGAAATCTGTCGAACGATCCACTGCTACAGTTTCAGCTTCAGGCATATCGCCGCAAGTCTTTATAAAATCACTGTCGAGCAACTGACCGGCAGTCAGTTCAGCAGGTATGTAGACAGCTTCCGACGGTGAATCGCCGAAAAAAGACGCGAAAAAACCCGGTTTGAATCGCTTCCCGCCGTGCTCAAGCGCGGATTCTCCATCCGAGAGCGACGCGAACAGTATCGACTTCATAGCGCCTGGCGGTATGACTAAAGCAAAAGGAATCCGGCGGTCGACACAAACGGAGGCCGCCTTTATATGTTCTTCCGATATGATCATATCACCTTTGCCATGAGTTCGTGCGGTAGTGCTTCAGTGATCTTCACCATGGAAAATTCACCCTGACGCAGAGAAGGATGCTTCTCGACAAGAACTTCGGGGTCTACTTCAGGCGAATCCCATTCAGTGCGGCCTACAAAGTATTCGGCTTCCTCACGGTCAATCATCACACGAAGATCCTTCCCGACCTTTTCGTTCTGTATCTCCTGCGAGATACGCTCCTGCAATGACATCAGACGGTCGAGGCGCCGCTGCTTGACCTCCGGGTCCACGTTGTCGGTATAGTTTAGGGCTGAGTAAGTACCCTCTTCCTCGCAGTATGCGAAAGCACCCATACGCTCAAACCGCTGTTGTGCTACAAACTCCATCAGCTCTTCAAAATGCTCTTCAGTCTCTCCTGGGAAACCGGTCATGAGAGTGGTGCGCAGATGTATGCCCGGAACTCGCCTGCGTATCTCGTCAAGCAGCTCTATTGTCTGGCTGCGGGTTATGTGGCGACGCATAGCCTTGAGCATCGGGTCTGATATGTGCTGCAAGGCGATGTCAAGATAATTGCACACATTGGGCCGCTGTGCCATTACGTCAAGCACGTCCATAGGGAAATCCGCCGGATAAGCATAATGAAGTCTGATCCAGTCCACTCCCTTGATATCCGACAGCCGCGATATCAGCTCGGCCAGTCTGCTGTGGGAGCCTTCAAGATCTGTGCCATATGCCGACAGATCCTGAGCGATGACATTGAATTCCCTGACACCGCGTCCGACAAGCATCCTTACTTCCTGCTCTATCTCACCGACCTGACGTGAACGGTGACGCCCGGTGATCAGCGGTATGGCACAGAATGCACAGAAACGGTTGCATCCCTCGGATATTTTCAGATATGCATGATGCGGCGGAGTCGTGAGCATGCGGTCAAATACTGGTGTCTGCAATGCATTGCGGGCCGACAGATCGCTCACAATCGTATCCCAGTCTGTCTTGCCATACCAACGGTCAACCTCAGGGATTTCCGCGGCAAGTTCCTCTCTATAGCGTTGCGAAAGACACCCCATCACATAAAGGCATGACACGCGTCCGTCGGTACGCATCGCCGCAAAATCAAGTATCGTATTGACCGACTCTTCTTTCGCATCGCCGATAAATCCACAAGTATTGATTATAACTATATCTCCACGCAATGTCGACGACGGTTCGTGCACAGCCTCGAAACCAGCATCCTCCAGACGTTTCAACACGCGCTCCGAATCAACCAGATTTTTCGAACACCCGAGAGTGTAAAGACACACGCGCTGCGGTTTCATCATTTGGATCCGAATAAGGATTGAACGAATTCTTTCTTGTGAAACACCTGAAGATCGGCGATGCCCTCACCCAGCCCGATATATCTTACAGGGATCTGCATGCTCTCGGATATGCCGATGACCACTCCCCCTTTGGCCGTGCCGTCGAGCTTGGTCACTACCAAGCCGGTCACATCGGTGGCCTCGGCAAAGCGACGGGCTTGCTCGTATGCGTTCTGTCCCGTGCTACCGTCCAGAACAAGGAGCACTTCGTCGGGAGCTGTGTCGACAATCTTACGCATCACATTGCGTATCTTGGTCAGCTCGTCCATCAGAGCTTTCTTGTTGTGCAGACGTCCGGCCGTGTCGATGATCACCACATCTATGTCACCACGGGCTTTGGCACTTTGCAAAGTATCGTATGCCACCGAAGCGGGATCAGCCCCGATCTTTTGTTTCACGATAGGCACTTCAGCCCTCTTGGCCCACTCTTCAAGCTGCTCCACCGCGGCAGCACGGAACGTGTCAGCCGCGCCGAGCATCACATTGTATCCTGCCGCTTTGTATTGTGCAGCGAGCTTACCGATCGTTGTTGTCTTGCCGGCGCCGTTCACTCCCACCACCATGATTACATACGGCCTGGAGCCGGATGCCGGAAGGCGGAAGTCGTCCGACGAGGCGTTGTCAGGCTTATCGGCAAGCAGAGCCTCGATCTCCTCGCAAAGCAGCCGGTTGAGTTCGGATGTACCCACATATCCGTCACGCTTCACACGTGCCTGCAACCGTTCTATGATTCGTAGCGTCGTGTCTACTCCTACATCCGAAGTTACAAAGATCTCTTCAAGTTCGTCGAGAAAATCATCATCGATATTCTTCTTGCCGGCTATAGCCCTGGCTATTTTGGAGAAAACGCCCTGTTTGGTGCGTTCAAGCCCCTTGTCGAGCGTTTCCTTTTTGTTGTTCTTTGAAAATAGATCGAAAAATCCCATTTTGTGAGTTCCGTGATAATTATTAGCAAAATTACTAAAAAATTCGCCCTCCGACCACAAACATTCGATTTTTGTTTGAAATGATTAGCCTGCGACATCATATTCGTGCAATACAGGCCGACATCATGACATAAACAGATCCGGTCGGCCACCAGGTTTGTATTCCCTGAAGGCCGACCGGCGATTTGCTTTCTCTGAAGCTGCTGTCGCAGCTTCAAGGTCTCATCAGATCCAGCGTACGAACGCGAAATCCTGACGATGTGCGAGATTGGGGTTGATCGGATAAAGACGGAATCCATAGCGGAACACGCCTGTATCACGTACCTTCTCGTCGAGATGGTATGTCAGAACGTTTCCATCGGTCTTTGTCACCTTGAACTGCTTTGTCTCATAGAGGTGTTCCACACCGTCTTCTACGCGATACGACACGTATTCCAGACCAAGATCCTTGCCGATGCCATTTGTGTCGATCACAGCAGTGACGTCGAGCTTCTCTCCGGTGAGATTGGGGTTGGCCTCCTTGATATCGAGCGATACGACATTGATGCCGTTCCACTTCTCGACCACACTCTCCTTCCATGCCACAATCTCCTTGGCAAGCTTGAAGTCGTCAGCCTTGAGAGCTGTCGAACGCTTCTTCTCGGGATTGTAGAACCGATCGATATAATCGTTGATCATGCGGGTCATGGTGAAGTGGGGCGCGATATGTCCGATCGAACCCTTGATATACTGGATCCACTTGGGCGAGTAACCCTTTGAGTTTTTTTCGAAGTAGAGAGGCACGATCTCGTTCTCAAGCATCGAATAGATGGTCGCAGCGTCGAGCTTGTCCTGCTGGGCCTGATCGGTGAAAGTGCGGCGGTCCGTGAGAGCCCATCCGGCCTTTTCATCGAACTTGTAACCCTCATACCACCATCCGTCGAGCACAGAGAAGTTGAGCACGCCGTTCATCTCGGCTTTCTCGCCCGATGTGCCGGATGCCTCCAGCGGACGGGTCGGAGTGTTGAGCCAGATATCCACGCCGGTAACAAGGCGCTTGGCCACAATCATGTTGTAGTCCTCAAGGAATATGATCTTGCCGAGGAACTGCGGCATGCGCGAGATCTCCAGAATGCGCTTGATAAGACCCTGACCGGCTCCGTCGGCAGGATGCGCCTTGCCGGAGAATACAAACTGTACAGGGAAGCGCTCGTTGTTGACGATCTTGGCCAGACGGTCGAGATCAGTAAAGAGCAGATGAGCGCGCTTGTAAGTGGCGAAGCGACGCGCGAAACCGATGATGAGGGCATCCGGATTGATCTTGTCCACGATGCTCATCACAGCCGACGGATCACCCTGGTTGGCGAGCCATTTGGCTTTGAAATCGCGCTTTACGAAGTTGATGAATTTGTTCTTCATGCGCATGCGGAGATTCCAGATGTCTTCATCGCTGACATTGAAGATCCCCTCCCATGCCTTGGGATCGCTCTGGTTGGCAAATACTCGCTCTCCAAGACGCTCGGCATAGAACGACTTCCATTCCGAAGCTGCCCATGTAGGCATGTGCACACCGTTGGTGACGTATCCGACATGGCTCTCCTCCCACGAATAGCCTTTCCAGATACCTGCAAACATCTTCTTCGACACTTCGCCGTGAAGCCAGCTTACACCATTGGCCTCCTGGCAGGTGTTGAGAGCAAACACACTCATGGAGAAGCGTTCGTTGGTGTCGGGATTCTCACGACCCATGTTCATGAGATCCGCCCACGAAATACCAAGACGCGCAGGGAATTCACCCATATATTTGCCGAAGAGACCTTCGTCGAAATAGTCATGACCGGCGGGAACGGGAGTGTGGACTGTGTAGAGCGAAGTCGAGCGCACGATTTCCAGTGCGGTATTGAAGTTAAGTCCCTTTTCCTGAACATAGTCCACCAGGCGCTGCAGATTGAGAAGAGCCGCATGGCCTTCGTTGCAGTGGTAGAGATCGGAGTTGATGCCGAGCTTCTTCAGCATCAACATGCCGCCTATGCCAAGCAGATATTCCTGTTTTATACGGTTCTCCCAGTCGCCACCGTAAAGCTGGTGGGTGATCGAGCGGTCATATTCGCTGTTGAGGTCGAAATCCGTATCCATGAGGTAGAGCTTCATGCGGCCTACGTTCACACGCCAGATGTGCGAGTAGACGATGCGTCCGGGATATGGCACCTCAAGTATTACGGGCTTGCCATCCTCGTCGGTCACCTGCTCGATGGGGAGTTGGTTGAAGTTCTGAGGCTCGTAGTTTGCTATCTGCTGGCCATCGACCGACAGAGTCTGGGTGAAATATCCGTAACGGTAAAGGAAGCCGACGGCTGTCATGTCAACGCGACTGTCGGAAGCTTCCTTTATATAGTCGCCGGCAAGAACACCAAGACCGCCGGAATAGATCTTCAGACAGTTGCACAGACCATATTCCATCGAGAAATATGATACCGAGGGTATGTCTGACCGCATGGGAGTCGCCATGTAGTCGTTGAAACTTTTGTAGACGCTCTCTATGCGACCCATCATCTCGGAGTCTTTGAGCATCTCTTCAAGACGTTCGGATGAAAGACGCTGCAGGAGCATTACGGGGTTCTCACCTGTGGCTCTCCACATGTCGGGATTGATGTCGCGGAAAAGGTTCTTAGCATCGCTGTTCCAAACCCACCAAAGGTTTTTCGCAATGACTTCAAGAGGCTTGAGCTTTGCAGGGAGATCTGCGCTTACAGTAGCCTCATGCCAGACGGGGGCATTGGAGTTGCTTACCTGTATTTTCATTATGTTGATAAAATTGTGATTTATATTTCTGTTTTATTTACGGTTGGTGTTGCGGTTGGCAAGAGCCACTTCGAAGGCATCGATATAATATGCTACAAAATAGCTCCAGGCCGCGCGCGAGGAGGTGTGCATGGCCGCCGATGATATTTTAGCGGTCTCCTCTTCATCGCATTCGTTGAGATCTGCAAGGGTGCGCGCTATATTGTCGACTACCTCGGAATAGTTGTAGTCGCCACGGCCTATGACATTGACTCCACATGAATACAACTGATTGTCGGTAGTCGACAATATCCACTGTCCAAATCCGGAGAGTGAAGTCGTTACAGTCGGAACACCAAACGCGATACTCTCAAGCGGAGTGTACCCCCAGGGTTCATAATACGACGGGAACACGGTGGCGTCCATGCCGATGAGCAGGTCATAGTACTCGGTGTTGAATATGCCATCGGTGCCATTGAGATAACATGGTACGTATATCACATTGACGTGGCTGTCGGCCGAATTCGTAAAACCTATGGCATGGATGCGGTTGATAATCGGATCGCTGTCGGGATTGTTGAGCGTATGGGTCATCACCGGATCCGGCAGACGATGCCAACCTTTGTGATCCGACTCCAATGCTTTGACAAGATCCTCACGAGCCGCTTTAGACCATGCCGGCACCATGACAAACGCAAGAGTCTCGCGTCTGGGAGCGCGAAACCCGAGCGCGGCTATCGCGTCAAGGAACATATCTATACCCTTGTTGCGGTATTCGCATCGACCGGATGTGGCTACAATCATCGTATGTTCAGGCAGTGTGCGGCCCACAAGTGCCGACGCGGCCTCAAGCATCAGTTTGCGTGCCGACTGGCGCTCCTTCTTGAAGCGGCTACGCGGCGGCACAAAATTTTTCTCAAATCCGTTGGGCGTGACAACCTGCGGGCGCAGATCGAGAAGCTGCTCACACTCTATGGCCGTGATCTCGCTCACCGTTGTGAAGCAATCGGCCTGATGAGCAGCTGTTTTTTCCAACGAATGTTTGGCTTCCATATTGAGTTCCCGGGCCATCTGGTCGCCGTTATAGTTCTGAAGCTGTCCGTAGAGCGGCTTGCCGTTGCCACAGATGCTTCGGCCTATGCTTGTGGCATGAGTGGTGAATACGGTGGCCACCTGAGGGAGTTTCCACTTCACATATAGAAGCCCCATGCCGGTTGTCCACTCGTCGAAGTGGGCTATGACATTTTTATGCGATCGTGGCCCGACCTTGCAATAGGAGCATAACGACTCGATGACAATGCCCGCTGCGTGAGAAAACGCAGACGCTTCTCCATAATCGCCATAAGCATGAAGCGAATCGACTCGAAACCGCAGCCACATCTCACCGAAGAGGGTGTCATTGAGCGCATACATTGTGTCAAACTTGACAAGAATCACGATTGGTTTGCCCGGCACGTCCCAGCGTCCGGTGCGCACCTTGATGCCGTGAGGCAACGACACTGTCGAAGCCCACCCTTTCAGTACCGACGGATTTTCTATGAAATATGGCGAGGGATTCTGCTCCGACCACACATCCGGGCCGATGAATATCACCTTGTCTTTATATAGTTCATGGAGTGTGTCCGCTTTGGTAGAGAGCACGGTGTATATGCCTCCTATCTTGTTGCAGACTTCCCAACTGGTCTCTATAAGCAGGTCAAGTGCCACTGCTGGTTGTTCCATTATCTTTCTGAAATAGGATTAAATCGGGTGGCAAAATTACGAATTATTAGGCAATTTGCAAAATATAGACTGAAATTAGGTGTCGAATATTTTGTACATTCATCGCGAATTAGTATTTTTGCCAAATCAACGATATAGCGTTTCAGTTCATGACCCTGCCCGCCATGTCACATTCACGACAAGACTTAAACGAGATCTATGCCCACATGTGACCCCTCCCTGCGAGCAGTGATATATCAGAAGATCAACTGTATGAGACACCGTGCCATAATAGCCTTTCTTATCATGGCGGCCATTACGGCTCCGCTGTCAGCCGCTATGCCCGATGGCTTATCGGCCGACGGAAGGGAGTCCATGGCCGCACGCGTCAGTATGCCTGATATCATGGTCGGCGAAGGCATGCTGACACTGAACGCTGCAACCGGGAAGTCTGAAACGTTTCATATTTATGGCATCACAGGTCAGCTGATCAAGCGACTGGAGATTAAGGCCGGAGATTCGGCGCAGCTTGAGTTGCAACGCGGTGTGTACATTGTGAAGTGCTCGCATTGGGCGCGTAAAATCATGGTAAAATAACCGACACTATGTCTGGCCGCAGCACTATATTTTCAATCATCACAGTTAGCTATAACGCCGTAGGCGATATAGAACGCACCGTGCGTTCTGTCATGGAGCAGGACTTCCGCGACTTTGAGTATCTCATTATCGACGGAGCCTCAAAGGATGGCACTCCCAAAAAGGCCGCGGAGATAACCGGACGGTATGACGACATCAATGTGACCATCATCAGCGAACCCGACAGCGGCATATACGACGCCATGAACAAAGGACTCGACCTTGCCGCCGGAGAATATCTGATATTCCTCAATGCCGGCGACGCCTTTCATGACACCGACACACTCTCAGTGCTCAGCAGAGCCATCGAGAGCAACAACCTACCCGGTATCGTCTACGGACAGACCGACATCGTCGACAAAGACGGCAACAGGCTCGCCGGACGACATCTCACCGCCCCACCTCAATTGACACTGTCAAGTTTCTCCAAGGGCATGCTTGTCTGCCATCAGGCGTTTGTCGTGCTTGCCAGGATAGCTTCCCCGTTCAACACATCATATCGCTTTTCGGCTGATTACGACTGGTGTATCCGATGCCTGCAACACTCACGCCACAACGTGTATGTCGACCGCACATTGGTCGACTATCTTGCCGAGGGTACGACTACGGCTAATCGGCGCGCCTCGCTTATAGAACGATTCCGCATCATGACATGCTATTATGGGTTGCCGCTCGCCATATTGAGACATCTGCAGTTCATACCGCGCTTCATCCGACGGCGTAAACTTGAAAAACAAATATTCAATAATCCACATAATATAAAGCAATGAAATATTATCTCGCAAACAACGGACAGCAGGAAGGACCGTTCACTCCTGAAGAACTCGCTTCGAGAGGCATCACCCCGTCGTCGCTCGTATGGTGTGAAGGCATGACCGAATGGACTCAGGCCGGACAGGTGCCCGAACTCAGCGCATACCTTCTCGGAGGTGCCCAGGCTCCGTCGACACTTCCCAACGGAGGCTTCACCAACTGCCAGCAACAACCCCAGTCGCCATTCGGCGGACAGACTCCCTTCGCGCCTCAACAGCCCGAAACTGCGGTATGCCCGAAAACATGGCTCGTAGAGTCAATCCTCGTGACACTTTTCTGTTGTCTCCCGTTTGGCATTGTAGGCATTATCAAAGCCTCGCAAGTCGAAAGCCAGTTCCGCATAGGCAACTATGCCGGCGCACAGCAGTCATCGGCCGACGCCGGAAAATGGACCAAGCTTGGTTTTTTCATCGGACTCGGAATCAGCCTTTTGTATATCCTTCTTGTATTGGTAGGTGTTGTCGGCAGCAATCTTTAATACTACATTTTATGTAGAACGGCAGCACGCCGACAGATTTCTGTCATGGCTGCGTCTGACATACATTCCCGAGGCACTCGCCTCGGGAATGATTACTGACGCCATGCTTATGAGACTGAGCGAGCCTCCCGATCCATCAGCCGAGGCGTATGCGCTACATCTTCGTGCCGAAAACGCATCGGCAGCAAACGACTGGATCAACACCATCGGCCATTCACTCATAGGCCTGCTGGCTGAAGAAATAGGGCGGGAACGCCTGCTGCATTTCACAACCCCAATGGAACAGATCGAAATATGAATTCCGTCAAGACTCCCGGCGACAGCCCTGTCAGCCTTAAAGAGTGGGATCGGATTATAATCGGAGTGGATCCGGGTACGAATGTCATGGGCTACGGCATATTGGGTGTGAAGTCAAAGAAACCGGCCATGATAGCCCTTGGTATCATTGAGCTGAACAAATTCGAAAGCCACTACCTTCGGCTGCGACGTATTTACGACCGCATATTATCGCTTGTCGACCAATACCTGCCCGATGAAATGGCTATCGAAGCACCTTTTTTCGGGAAAAACGTGCAGTCTATGCTCAAACTCGGACGCGCCCAGGGAGTTGCCATGGCAGCAGCCCTGAGCCGCGATGTCCCCATCACTGAGTATGAACCACGCAAAATAAAGATGGCTATCACAGGCAACGGAGCAGCATCCAAAGAACAGGTCAGAGAAATGTTGCGACGCATCCTCGCCATACCCGAAG
The DNA here is from genome assembly GCF_003024925.1 of Paramuribaculum intestinale. Taxonomy (GTDB): domain Bacteria; phylum Bacteroidota; class Bacteroidia; order Bacteroidales; family Muribaculaceae; genus Paramuribaculum; species Paramuribaculum intestinale. Next base: position 6,702 of record NZ_PUED01000023.1, on the reverse strand, counting down.
CCAATCTGCTGCCACAACTCGACTCCACCGACGCACTCGGAGCGGCATTATGCCACTTCTACGAATCGCAGCGTCCGGCAGCCACAGCCGGACCACGCACATGGAAAGAATTCCTTGCAAAACATCCCGACCGCGTAAAATAGCCCCGGCCAACTCCGCCTCCGGCTCACAAACTTTAATGCTTAAACTTTACGTATAAACGTAAAAACAGCCTTGGAAATCAGCTTGCATTTATCTGATTTTCAAGGCTTTTACTTGCGGAGCGAGGGGGATTCGAACCCCCGAGCCGCTTTTGGCGACTACACGCTTTCCAGGCGTGTAATCTTGCCAGCAGACATTCTAATAATCAGTTTGTTACAAAGTTGTATTTTTTGTTTGCTTGTGAATTGCTTGTTTTAGTATTTTGTGAGTCCGGTTCGGATGGATTCGGCATCCCAACCGGGAGTGTAAAAATTGCCCTCTCCAACGAGGAGCCACGAGGGGGAAATGTGAAAATCCCTTACGAGATACGTGAGCCACGACGGCTGGAATATGTCGCGGGTGGGATCAGCAGAGAGGGTGTGGAGGTTGCGCCGGTTTATGTCATAGCGGTCGGTAAATGATTTGGTGCCGCGAATGACCTTGTCGGTCTTGAGGCGACTCAGAGCCTCGAAAAAACGGAGGACGATTATTTGACTGTCGGGTGACTGCATGAGGATGAGCGTTTGATGGCGTCGTTGATGAAATTATTTTTCTTGTCGAGTTGTTGTTGCCAACAGGAGATCGTTTCAGCCGGAAAATCTGTACGCCCTTCGACGGTCAGCTGATGGATCTCTTCGGCAGTCATGACCGGCAAATATTGCTCGAGGGTGAGAAGCTGACGGAGGTGTTCCTTGGCGGCGTCGACCGCCGACGTCAGCATTGACCCCTCGCCGAGGAGGAGCCATCTGGCGTTGATGTCTGGGAATTTTTCGAGTAGCGCGACTATGGGTCGGATCCCGATGCCTCCCTGCCCCAATATGAGGCGGGAGAGGTATTGTGGTGACCATCCCATAAGGGCGGCAAATTCGGTCTGATTGCCCCCGGTAGCGTATTCGATGATTTGGCGCAGACGGTTATTCATTATGTCGGTTATGAGTTGAGCAAACGAATGAATTCCTCACGGGTGATTCCAAGAGTGCGAATATTAGACCTGATGATAAACTCTGGAACGGGATCTACATGGGTCTGGAAAATGACAGGCCGGAACATGCCTTCTTCCTGCCAAGCCTCATGACCTCCTTTGGTGCGGACACACCGCAACCCAAGCATGGTGAGCACGGCGCGAAATTGCGCTATGCTCACATTTGACAATGCACCCATTATGCCATTGCGATTTGTGCGGGTGCTACAATCTTTTCAAACCCGATGCCTGAGTTGACAAGGTGTTTCAACTCCGGCTTCTTCAACAGTGTACTGAATGCAGGGGCTCGCAAGGTGCGTTGGGTGATCTTCCATCCGTGAGCTACAAGATCATCGAACAGAGTGCCATTGTCTACACACGTTTCGATATAGAGCTGGAAGCATTCGTAGAATGCTGAAACTGCATCGTTGAAAGACGCTCCCGACGTCGACAAGTCGAGCGACGGACAGTAGGCTATCTGTCGGTCACCTTCGGCAAAAATATAGAATTCGATATTGAATTTATACTGCCTGTTGCGATTATCTGTTGCGGTGGTTGTCAACGAAACTTTTGTGTTATATTGTTTTTCGGCCATAAATATAACAATTAAATTTTGATAATAGATTAAATGCCGAGGAGTTGTTTCTTTTTAGTGTCGAATTCTTCTTGCGTAAGAATGCCGGCGTCAAGAAGCTGTTTCAGCTTGAGTATTTCGTCAGCAGCGGAGATTGTTGGGGCTGTTTGAGTGGGGACTGGCGGCGGTGTCATCCCGGGCTGATTGCTGAATATTTTATCCTGAACGAATTCTTTGATGCGTTCGACCAGCTCGTTGTTGGCTTTTGCGAATACGATAGAGTTCTCATCGTCCGCGGCATTGTACACGCCTCCGCGCCGTTCGATCGCTCCCTGAATACCAAACTGGAGATACCCGTTTGCGAGCATGCCGCCGCGTTTCATTTGGACGCTCTGAATGGTGGTGTAAGGGAATGACTTCTCGCCGGCGGTGCCATGTGTCATGAATCCGAGTACGCCTTTGCGAGTGATCACAATGTGAGAATTGTAGACGGCAAGCTGGCCGTTGGTGCCTTTTAAGAAAAAAATGGGATCCGATGCCATGATGATATGAGTGTTAAGGTAAATAATGTTTTTTACCAACCGAAGTCGGCCTGATACTTTATGACTTTCCAAACGCCGCGGATAAGGTTGCGCGGCAGCTCCTCGTCGGCTACGTCGGGGTTGTATGATACGCACCAAACGTAGTTCTTAGGGTCGGGATCGTAGCGGCGAACCTCTTTGGTTATGCGTCGGCCGTCACGAAGCCAAAGGACGTATATGTTGCCATACCCGAAATACTCCTGCCAATCCTCGACCTTGCGGATCAGCAGCACGGATCCGGGCGGGATGGTCGGCGACATGGAGTTGCCGGTCTGGATGATGGCCACGTCTCCCTCGCGGGCGTCGGTGAACGGGAGGAGCTTTATCGGATATTGTTCCGAAGGCTCAATCAGATTGAGAGAATGAACACCTCCGACGCTATCGATATTGATGAGCGGCACAAGTTTATAGGATTCGCGCGCGTGTGAGGTTTCGGCCTCCGGTTCATCGACCGACTCACCAAGATCTTTGAGCATTTCGCCTTCGCCGGTTAAGAGCCAACTCTTGCTTATATCAAGTGATATGCAAATCTTGTTTATTACAGCTTCGTCGCATGGACGCTTTTCGCGCAAGATGGCAGACAGATTGGGCTGATGGATATTAATTCGTTCTGCCATCTGGCTCTGATTTAGACTTAAACGATTCATGATCTCTCGTATGCGAGAGACGACCTCCGTGGATGAAGTTGTCATATCATTTGATAAGTTAAAAATATTTAATTACTTGTTTAATTATATCATTTGATATAAATTTGCATTGTGATTTTGAAACGGGTTAATAAACACGCCTCAAAAATACGAAATAAAATCGAGATTAAACAAAAAAGTTAAAACAAATAACTCCACAACAACAAATCACAATGAAAGCGACAATTACACAGATATACGCTGGGCAAGTGGCTGAGACCGTAAAGGGCGGTAATACTGTCAAAATACGGCATATGATAAGCCGGAAGCAGAAGGCGATGGCCGAAGCACTGGAGCTGGCCGAGTTCTACAAAACCGACAAACCCGAATTTGCAGAGGAGGAAGCCACACGTGCGAAACGCCTGCAAAGAGAGATCAGGCAGCTCAAAAAATTTAGCATCAAACCCCAAGTAAAATAAGACAAATAATTCTACAACGATTATGTTACAGAGCGAATATGAAGCCTTGACGGGCAAGCCTATCGAGGCAGAGGAATACCAAAAGATCGAGCGGGTCTATATGGTAGCATCGGACGCTATCGGCAAAGAAGATTTTTGCAAGGCCATGAAGAAGGCCAATAGCGATACGACGTGCTTGATTTACGACCTCACCAAGCAAGCAGAACGCTTTCAAACGATGGCGCGTGAAGCCAAACAGGAGACTAAACGCGAATTTGAGTGCAGTTACGAACTCAAGAAAGAGAACGCGGAACTGTGCAGAATCAACACTGAATTACGCAAGGACTTCAACGAGGCAATCGCCCAAAAGGTTAATCTCGCCCTCGCGCTTATGGGGGCAGGAATGGAAAATAGAGCCATAGAGATCCTTGGCCACGGATACGTGATCAGCCTGAAATGCTCCACCAACATGGAGCTGACAAATAAAGACAAGGCATATATTGCCAAGCTGTTAGCTAATAAATAATGCAAGTTGTTAAATATGAGTAAATTACCCCCCCCCTCTGCGCCCAAACTGGACGCCAAGCGGTTTGCGGCGGAAGCAGGAATCAGCGAGCAGGAGGCAGAGAGAGTGCTTGAAGATGCACTCGCAGAGAAGAAAAGAATCGACGAAATGAACGAAAAGCAACAGCGATGAATGAGGAAACGAAAGTAATGATATTCCGGGCGAAGTGTGGCACGGCAGAAAGAGAGCTTGCCTTCCCCGTGCCGGCCTCGATGGTGGAATGGATGGGACTCATCCAGCTTCCGGAGAACCCGACCGAAGATGGCGATCCGATGCAGTACACGGTAGAGGGCAGCAAGAAGATACAACTGTCGATAAGCCTGCTGGATCTCCGGCGTAAATTCTAAAGAAAAATCAACAAATCAAATAACATAACAGATATGGCTCCTACAGCAGAATTACGAACAGACGCAGAGAAAGCGAGAGACGCGAAGCACAGAGCTATCTGCAACGACTTTCTGACGCTCTCAAATTCGGCTCCCGGCGCAGCAGCTCATAGGCTCTTCCGGGTGATAGCAGACAAGTATGAAATGACCGTGCCCGGTATAAGACGAATCGTCATCAACGCCGGACTTTACAACCCAAACTAAAACGAAGACGATGAAACAGACAACAATCAAAGAAACGGCGAAGAGCGCTGCAAAGTCGCTGATATTGTTCGCACTTGTGGTGATCTCGATAATCTGCCTGATGGCCGGGCTGGAGGAAGATGGTAGCGATTGGTGGTTTGCCGTGTTGGTCGGCTCAAAAGTTATATCCGTCGGAGCATTCTGGGCATCGATCAGGCTTTATGACCGATGGAGTAAAACCGACAAGTGGCTCATGGCGTATGACCGCGAATGCAAGAAGACGGATGAGGCTCCGAATCCGATGTACCATGCTAAAAAGGAAGCGCGATGAGGTACAGTCCTACTCCTCCGGACGTGGCGGATAACGGATGGTACGATACAACCACTACGGCCAAGAAGCTTGGCGTCGAACGTACCACATTCTGGCGGCTGGTAAAAGCAGGAAGAATCAAGAGGCGAATGTGCGCCATAGACAACAAGTACAGGTATCAAGGCAAGGATATACGTAAACTATGGTATTCCTTCCTATGACAAATACAGGGCTATCCGGGAGGATCCCTGCGACAGAGAGCTGTCGCGAAGAGGTATAATTTTTAAGGTAAAAAAAAGAGGGTCAATCCGTGAGGACGCCCGTCGCAAGAGTGCGACAAAACCGACATTTTGTCAAATCGTTATCAATCGTTTGTCGCCCGAAGCAAGCAGCCGGGCGGCACACTGCCGGGGAGGAGCGTCACTCATGAGGAGGCCACAGCCTCCCGCTCCCCGGCAAAAGGCCGGATAGCTCAGTTGGCAGAGCAACCGCGCGGTAACCAATCCGCCGGGGTGTCCGTGGTTCGAGTCCACGTCCGGCCACCAACAAAGTAGCACATTGACATCGCGGACGCATACGCAAGGTGCGTGTGTGGAAAGTAGATAACCAATACAGGCCTGCCGCGCAGCCGTGCAACGCGGACGCGACAGGCCACAAGGGAGAGTAGCGATAATGGCAGGCGCGCCACTCGTAGAGCGACAAGCCCGTAGCCGGGAGGTGCCGAGAATACGAGGGAGTGTGGTAGGCGACACATTGCGGGTTCGACTCCCGCCTCTCCCGCAAAGCAACGCGGAAAGCTTTTAGACCGCATTTAACAAAAACAGCAATGAACGAAATCATTGAAATCAAGCAGGCGGAAGTACTGCAGGCCATCAATCGCAGTGAGGTTGATATGCAGATCGCCACGGCGAAACAATATCCGAGGCACCTGCCGACGGTATTGAATCAGATTGCCACGCTGGCTACGCTCGACGCTGAAACGGCAGAGGATTGTTTCTACATCCTCCGGCGCAAGGGCGAAGGTGGCGGCAATACTATCGAGGGGCTGTCGGTCAGGATGGCCGAGATCATCGCCGGAGCGTGGGGCAACCTGCGGGTGCAGACGCGCATCATCGGCAACGACGGCAAAACAATCACGGCGCAAGGCGTATGTCACGACCTCGAAACCAACGTGGCGGTGAGTGTGGAGGTAAAGCGACGCATAACAGATCGCAACGGCAGGACATACAGCGAGGATATGCAGGTGGTGACCGGAAACGCTGCATCGGCCATAGCGTTCCGAAATGCCGTGCTAAAAGTTGTGCCTAAGGCCGTGACAAAGCGTGTGATCGCAGACGTAAAGCAGGTAGCCATGGGACAGGCTCTCGATCTCGAAACGAGCCGTCAGCGCATGGTAGACTACTTCGGCAAGCTGGGAGTGACAGAGGAGCTTCTTCTGGAGTACCTCGAGCTGAAAAAGCGAGAGGAAATCGACAAGGAGCGCGTATTCGAACTCCGGGCCTTGGCCAATGCGATCAAGGAGGGCACAACGACCGTTCAGGAAGCATTCATGCAGCCCATCGAAGATCGCCGACAGGCAGCAGCGGCCAAACAGAAAGCCATCGAGGCTCGAGAGAAAGCCGCAGCGGCAGCAAGCCGTCAGGCAAAAAAGGTGGCCACTCCGGCGCCCCCTAAGCCGGAAAAACCGGCAGAAAACATCGATGAGGAAACCGGAGAAGTGAAAGAGTGACAACATAACGGAGGATGACTCCATGGATATTCTCAACAAATTGACCCCCTATGGATTATTTAAATTGACCCCCATTGATAACCTGTGATTTTTGGACAGTTTTTACAGGGGTTGACAATAGGGTCTGGGGGATTCTGATGGCGTGTTGA
>NZ_PUED01000229.1 GCF_003024925.1 Paramuribaculum intestinale | reverse complement strand
CGGCAATGGTTCAAAATGTGTTCACTGTAACAAAATACAAGGGCGTAGATCCTGAAACTGGCAATGGCGTTGATACAGCTGTCTATCCTCGTCCCCGGACATATTCAGTAACATTCGGCCTCAATTTCTAAAAGTAAGACAATGAAAAAAATAAATATATTAATCGGCTTTTTGCTGGGTTTCGGACTACTGTTGGGCAGTTGTACTGATGACCTTGACCAAATGCCCGTAACAGAAACCACATCAAACGATGTGTATTCTCAACCTGAGAACTACAAGAAAGTCCTCGCAAAAATATATGCCTCTTATGTCCTTGCTGGTCAAGGTCAAGGTGGTGACAATGGAGACCTTACAACAATCAATGGACAGGATTTTTCCCGTGGATATTTCAACCTTCAGGAGGCCGCTACTGATGAAGTGGCAAACACATGGTTGTCTGGCAACAATCTCGTCGATTTGACCTACATAAATTGGAGTTCAAAAGACTCTTGGGTGTCAGACTCTTATTATTGGCTGTTCTTCAACATCACCCTTTGTAATGAATTCCTACGCAATTGTTCAGATGCTGCAATAGCAGACTTTTCAGCTTCCGAACAAGGTGAAATCCGGTCTTATCGCTCTGAAGCACGCTTTATGAGAGCTTTTAGCTACTGGATGGTGCTTGACCTTTATCGGAAAGGTCCAAAAGTTGATGAAAATACACCCGTGACTGGCTTTATTCCCGAAGCGTATGATGGAGTCGGATTATTTGACTTCATTGAAAGCGAACTTAAATCTCTTGTTGCCGAAGGCTCTGATGCCGCACTGCCGGATACTAATGAGTATGGCAGAGCTAGTAAACCTACGGCATGGGCGCTACTTGCAAGGCTTTATCTCAACAGCGCCGTGTACCGTGGTAGCATTGACACTAAATATTATACCGAGTGTATAACTGCGTGCCATAAGGTAATCTCAAATCCGGCTTTTCATCTTGAACCGGATTATGCAAAACTTTTTAATGCTGACAATCACAAACGTACACATGAAATACTGTTTGCTATGGTATGTGATGCAACGACTTCTGTCACATGGGGAGGTGGTACGTATCTCGTGTGTGGTTCATGTGGAAACTCCAGTTCACAAGACCCGGCTAAATATGGTCTGACCAATGGTTGGGGCATGTTCCGCGCCCGTGGCGAAATAGTCGAAAAGTTTGGAGATGTCTCCAATACTCTCGACAGCCGTGCTATGTTCTATACGGATGGACAGGAGCAATACTTTTCCGGACCAATTGACAATCAGTCGGAAGGATATTTTTTCGAGAAATTCTCAAACCTTACCGATGACGGTGTTGCCGCATCAAACTCGGCAGCCACCGGATGTTCTACGGACTATCCCATGATACGTCTTGCAGATGTATATCTCATGGCGGCAGAGGCTTTGCTCCGTGGCGGTTCAGGGATTTCCCGTGGTGAGGCTCTTAATCTCGTGAATCAGGTTCGCCTTCGCGCTTACAACAATAATGAAAGTGGGAAAATCTCAGACTCAGATTTAACGCTGGACTTTATTCTTGATGAACGTGGCCGTGAACTTTATCTTGAATCAGTCCGTAGAACAGACCTTGTACGCTTCGGTAAATTCACATCAGATTCATATATCTGGCAGTGGAAAGGTGGTGTTCTGGATGGTCGCTCGGTTAATGAAAGATACAACATTTACCCCATACCTGACACGGATCTTACCGCAAATCCTAATCTGTCAAATCCACTTTATTGATAACTAATTATGAAACTAAGAAATATATTAAAGACCGCACTGCTGTCGGGTATCACGGCATTTGGCTTTGCTTCATGCGACAGTGATATCGACCCTGTGTATGTCTTGCCCTCCGACGATATGACGTTGGGAGGAGCAACAGGTGACATTATACTTACGCCAGATAATCCGCAGGCTCTGGCAATGACTATTTACTGGAGTGGTGACGGACAACTTGCTCTGAGTGATACTCTTCTTCAGGCTCCGGTGAACGCAGCTGAAGAAACAATCCAACTTTCAACGGATGAACAATTCTCAAGCACTATAGATTTAAGTGTAGAAAAGGGTGTTCGTTCACGCCAATTTTTATGCGAGGAACTTAATTCTCTGCTTGGACGTCTCGGTTACACGGCCGATGAAAAAGCACCTCTTTTCATTCGCGTCCGTTCCGTACTTTCTGCGAATATAAATCCGACTTATTCATCAGTTCTGAAAGTAATGGTTCAATCTTATCGAATTCATTTGATTCTTGGTACAGTGCTTGACAAGGACTGGAATGAGACCGCGATGCAGCTTGCATCACCTGACGAGAATGGAATCTATCAAGGGTTCATGGGCGTAAATGGCTGGACAAATTGGTGGTTCCGAGAGGCGAACAATATCGTATGGGGCAATCTTGGTCAGGAAGGTATGACTTTCCACGCTTCCTCCGCTGACGATCATTGGAATTTCTGGTTTCCCGATCCATCCGGGTGTTATTTTACGACTGTTAATACTGTTGAAGGTTGGTGGAGTGCGCTTCATATCGATAATCTGAGTGTTGCAGGAGATTTAACTGGAGAAATGACATACAATCAGAGAAATAATCAGTGGACTCTACCGATTAATTTACCCTCTGCATCAACGGTATCAATCACTGTAACAGGATATGGTAGCCTTTACAGCAAAGAAACAACCGATATGGGGCCTGCCGTGGAAAAGAACGTTGCCTTCAGTGGGAACAATCAAAATCTCGTTTTCGGAGAAAATGGTTCAACCATAACTTTGGATTTGCCTGCCGGAGAAACAAATCTATTGCTCGACCTATCCAATCCTATGGAGCTGAAAATTGCCGCAGGCAATGTACCGGATGAACCCACTCCTGAAGCAGAACCATACTTGTATTTCTCAGGAGTTGTGGATTGGAATGGCTTTGATGACTACATATCCCTGTATGATGAATCAACCAAGAGCTATGGCGGTGCCCATTGGATTGCATCAGAATGGGGTTACCGTGCATATCCTAAAGCTGAATGGGATGTAGCTTATAAAGGTGCCGAAGGTGCAACCCCACTCTCTGGCAGTTTGATACTCGCTGAGTCAGGTAATGACGGCAACATTCCTCAACCCGAAAACGGACTGTACGTAATGGACTTCAATATGTCAGCCTTGACATATACACTTACTGTATATGTCAAGGCTGACATATTGAAGTCCATTACGTACAGTCCGTTTTCGGGTTGAGGAATGTT
>NZ_PUED01000228.1 GCF_003024925.1 Paramuribaculum intestinale | reverse complement strand
CTCCGGCTACGCCACTAAGTCCGGCTATCATTCCTTGAAGCCCGGCGTTATCGTGGCTAAATATTCGGGCCTGTGTCTGTGCGTCGCCTATGGCGTTGGCAAGTCGCCCGGCTTCCTGTTGCAACTTTCGGAAGGTGTCCGTTCCGCGTAGCCCGGCTTCTTCCATTTGTCCTAACTGCTCCCGGACGTTGCGGAGCTGCGTCCTTAACGAAATTTGGGCGTTGGCGTTGTTTCGGGCGGCTTCCTCTGCCTTCCTTAACTGCTGTTCCTCGCGTAGAAGTGCGTCGGCTTGCTTTCCGGCTTCGTCTATGACGGTTTGGCGTAGGGTTATTTCTTCGCGGAGTTGGGCTTGTTTGGTTTGAAGGGCTGCCGCTTCTTCCTTATGCCCTGCCGAAAGTGCCTTAGACGCTTCCACACCGAGCCGCTTGTATTCGGCTTCCAACTCGGCAATAGCCGCCTTATTGGTGTCTACTACCACGTCTATTTGTGCAAAGGCTTTGTCTATGGCTTGGGCGGCGCGTGTAAAGGCCCCGTCCATCTGCTTACCGCCTAAAACGGCCGCGCCTTGGAACTCCTGTATAGCCTTCTTACTCTCGTTAAGAACGCTAATAAGTTGCTTGTTGTTACCGGAAATGTCAAACGACAGCCCGCCGCCTTGAATATTCATCGGTTTCTGCTGTTTATAAGGTTCATAAGTTGCTCGGCGTTGTCGTCGGTAAGGGCTATTTCGGTATCGTCGCCGCCGGACGTTCCGGGGGTGGTGCTTCCCTTGCCCTTGTCGTCAATGCCGGGCGCGTCTATCATCATTCTCAAAACCTCGCCCCACGAAATACCGTGTAGCAAGTAGTCCAATGTCCAACCGAAGTGAGCGCAGACGGAACCCCGGCGGCCTTGTGGACTTTTTAACCCTGTTGCTCTATACGTGTCGTTTCCGGGTCGCTTGTTCGCGCTGCGCTCATCAACCGCATAGAGTTTACAAAATCCCCTAAATTGCTTACGTTGGTTACTATAATCGCCAAAGTAAGAAGTTCGGAAGGTTTAAGGGTGTGGAAGAAAAGCCGTGTAAGGTCGCGTAGAGCCTTCTTGTCTTCCTTCCGGCGGTAGGTCGTGCCGTCGTAGGTGGCTATATAGTAGTCTTCGCCCAATACGGCGACGGCTACCGCTTCGGCAAGTTTGGCGGCTTCCTTGCTTGCCAAAGCGCGGGCGGTGCGTAAATAATCGTCGTCGCCTAACTTGGTTTCGTCTATCTCCATTTGAAGCCAAAGAAGGCTAAGACGGTCTAAGGTGGCTAACGTCGGTTCTTTAATCTTGTACGCCCTCGTTTCGGTTATCTTCTCCCGGCGACGGAAGAAGCCCCAAAAACCGGGCTTGCGGCGGTAGTGTGTTACCTCTATATCGAAGTCCACCCCTTCGCCTATCATTTTGCGCAGTTCCGCTTGTTCACGGTTCAACGCTTCTATTTTGTCGTCCTGTGGCATGGTCTTAATAATTGGGAAGGCCCCGGAACAATGTAGCGGGGCCTTCCGGGTTTGGTGTAAATGTGCGGGGCTGCTCGGTTAGGTCGTCTTCTTGATGACGGTAACGTACAACTTTTTAAGCCCGTCGGTATGGGGCTTCTGAACGGTGGCGGTAACTTCAAGAAGAAGGAGGCCTTTCTTGGAAAATTCGCCGTTGAACTTCGCCTTAATCTTGGCGCGGGGAACTTGAAACTTCAAGCCCTTGCGCGGAATGATGATAAGCGATTCTTCAATGTCGGCGGTAGCGTCGGGGTAGGCGTAAATGTCTGCCGCAATTTCGCCGCCGAAAAGACGTTTAAGACAGGCGAGGTCGGGGTTCATGATGGAAAAGGCAAACGTAGTTTTCCCGGGCTTGGTTATGATTTCTTCCGGGTCGTCGTTTTCCTCGGAGTAAAACTCCGTTTCCTCGCCGTCTTCCTGTGTCATCTTCGCTGTGTCTTGGTAGGTCAGGCCGTAACGGGTATAGTCCGTTTCGTTGAAGTCGCCATTTGCGGGTTCTTCTGTCTTGCCGAGAATGGCCGACAAACCTAATGTTATAGTAGACATAGGGGTATGGTGTTAAATTGTTAATGTATATTCCAGCTTATTCTCAAATTGCGGTAGTGCTGCTTTACCTCAATCTCTTTTATCGTGGTGTCGTTCTCAATCCAATATTCTAAGTCGGCTACGTTCTGTTCGTCCAAATAGGCTACAAGCGCGTCGCCAATGGTGCGTAGGCGTTCCCGGTCGGCTTTGCGCTGTTCCCGTCCGCGTATCTTTACTTTCTTGTCGGAAACAAAGATATTCACGTTGGAAGTACCCGTTTGGGGCTTTTCGTGCGTTACGGCTATCGTGTTTATTACGATGTCTTCCGCTTCGCTGTCGTCGGGTCGCTCCCCTTGGACGAATACGCCCCCGGAAATTTTGACTTTCCCGGAAGTAACGGCTTCCTGTACCAACTTGTAGAGGATGTCGTCCGTGTCTATGCTGCTGCAATGTTTCACTACTTGAAGGCGTTTTTAATGTTCGTAACTAAGTCGGCTAAGTGTTTGGCTACCTCCTTTTCGGCAAATTTTTCGGCGGAAGTCAATACGTCGCGGCCTTTGCTCTCGACGTGAACGGCGTAGTTCATACCCGCCACGACTACCAAAGCGTAGCCTTCGGTCTTGCTTCCCACTTGTAAGGCTAACCGCTGCCCTTCGTTAACTCCGGCATGTCCGCCCTTGACTGCGGCAAAAGCCACGTTTACGGGCTTACCGTCCACCAATACGACGTAGCCAATAGATGAGCGTAGGTTTCCCGTGCGGTCTTTGAAGCCACGTTCCGGCGGTATCATCTTCGCTAACTTTACGGCTTCTTCGCCTACGCGGGTAAGGCTTTCTATTAGCTGCCTATCCACTTCGGCTAACCACGCCTTAAAGGTCGCGTCTATGTCGTTAATATTGAAGTTCGCGCTTATACCCATAGCCTACAATGAAGTCGCCCTTTATCGAATTTCAAGCACTCGCCAATAATCCTAACTGCTCCTTCCGCCTGTGCGTCCTGTAAGGCTTCGTCGGTAAGCTCTGACGGTAGCAGTTCGCGGTCGGCTGCGGCCACTTCCTGGCCCAATCCTACGCGCTCCGTTCCCGCCGGAAGTTGGATAAGGGAAGCGAATGTTATAAACCTACCGTTCGCCGCCTGTATCTGCGTTCCCTTTCCCTTGGTTTCTTCCCGGCATGAACCGTGGAGTTTCCACGCTTCCCCGGTTGTT
>NZ_PUED01000227.1 GCF_003024925.1 Paramuribaculum intestinale | reverse complement strand
CCTCTATTTGCCAACTTATTTCAGCAACACATATGGCTACCTCTTCCATAAGTCCTTACAATTTTGAAACGACATCCTTCGTCAAGTAAGCACTCTGTGATTTCTTTGAAACAATCTCTGACTTGATTGAAGTTAGGGTTAATAACTTCACCCCATTCTTCCATACATTCCGCAATGAATATCGGAAGGTGGGAGTGCTTTACGCGATGGTGACGTGCCATTTTATGTGAGTCTTCAAGATTGACTACTGCTGCTGTGGAACAATTGTATTCAGGTTCATCATAATCATGCAAATCCACACAAACCATGAATTGACCGGATATATTGAATCCTACGTATATGTCCATTACAATCGGCTGATCCTCGTCGGAACTCATTATATGACAGCAGGGTAAATACAGGCTGCCGCTGATATGTTTTCCCATATTGATTAAAAGTTTACGCCCGAAACCATTGACTGTATGGTTTCGGGCTTTGGTTGCTAAATAATGTCAGCTAATTGGCAGTTAAATTGTAAAGCCAACTCGCGGACGTGATATTGTTATCGGTTTTACTAAGGGGGCAGTTGCAGGTATGTCCACTTCTCGTATTTCGGTGAGAGATATGTCATCCGTCAATCCCTCGCTAATGACCCTGACAGCCATTGAGGGGAGTATTTCGGTCTGAATCATATTCATTACGTGACGAGCATTTCCGAAGTTTTTCTCCCGTTGTGCATAGTCGGCTTTAAGACGAGTGATTAGAGCTTTCTGCGCACCGGAAGTCAGAGTATAATGGTTTTGGGAAAGATAATTCTCCGCTATCTCCATCAGCTCTGCTTCTGTGAAATCATCAAAAGTGTAGATGTTAGTATCCGGAATACGCGACTTGAAACCAGGGTTCATATCAAACATCCTTTTTATCTCGTCGGGATACCCTGCAAGAATAAGCATCCAGTCTCGGTTGGTGTCATCAGAAAGTGCAGTCAGCAAGGTATCAATGACAAATTTTCCCGGATCACGCGGGTCATTAGGTTGATAGAGCTGATAAGCTTCGTCAATAAACAGTATGCCGCCTTGCGCTTTCTCTATGGCTTCCAAAGTTTTCTCTGACTCGGAGTGGTAGTTTTGTCCAAGGAGTGAGGCTCGTTCACGTACCACTACGTGGCCTCTGGAGAGCACACCTGCCTGATGCAGCATTTCTCCAATCAGTTTCGCTACAGTAGTTTTTCCAGTACCCGGTGAACCTAGAAACATCGAGTGTAAGGGTGTGGTAGCTACAGGCAGCCCTTTATCTTCTCGCATCTTGTTGAAGCGCACCACTCGTTCATATACACCCAGCTTATCCTTTACAGAGTGAAGTCCAGTGAGATGGTCAAGCGACAAAATCGTATTACATTTATATTCAGTCACATCTTCCGTCGATTTGTCATCCGCAACGGCTTCTTCTGTCGTAGACATTTTTCCCTTCTTCATGTCTTCGAGTTCGGAAGCAATAAATTTATCAATGGCTTCTTCAAGAGAATCAACTCCAGGTGTGGTGTCCGACTCGCCATCTCGTTCAAGGTGTTTATCAAAAAGTGCCTTTGACGCCTGCGGAGAATATTCATCCATAGCCTCGATTTCATGTCCAAACCAAACTCCACGTATATCCTCGTCGCTGAGAGTGTCAAAGACGAAACCTGCAATAGGATATTCCATGCAGAGGAGTTCGGCATAAAACACTCCGTTGATGTCATCGGCTGTCTCGAATGGACATTCTATGATCCATCGATTGTCTTTGTAGCTTTCCAGATTGCGACAGAATGGCTCCTTGAAGAAAGCCTTTACATATTTTCCATCAGGATAGTAAAGTCTTACCTCAAGTTCGGGCATCACTGTCGAAAGTCGGCAACAAATTTCGGGGGCAACGGTGAACAGAACAAGGTATTCGTGTGCGTCTACGGTGTTAAGTGACTTGAACACATTGTCGCTCCATGAAGGGCGAATCCCTCCATCGCAAATCTGATACCACATAGTTGGGTCGCCCATTGTTGATTTGTCAAGCAGATGGATTATGCTTTCAGTAAGGGGCAGTCCTGCGTTTTCATCGCGTACCACAAGTTTGTAAGTATGGTTACCGACTATGTCCGATGTTTCAGCAGGAAAGTGGATGAAGTAGTCCTTGAAGCCATCGGCAGCAAGATTTATCCTTACTCTTTGAGTGGCCACCTCGCATCGCATAGTCATGTCTACGAGCGTCAGCGAAATGTTTCGGCGAGCACCCTTGTCGAAGCGGTTATTCCACACTTCAACCTTGACGGCAATACCGGCAAAGTTTTTGTCAACAAGGAAATCATGACGATCATCGTAGGGGAATTGTCCGATGAAAACCAAGTCATCAGTCTCATCGCAGTTGTAGGTGTAGAATTGGATTACATCTACGGATATGGGTGATTTTCTTTTCATATTCATACAGTTTTGATGGAAGACTCTTGGAGCCCTCCGGGTTAATACTTCATTTTGTCAATCTCATCCGGAGGCCTGCCTCCGGAGCCGTACCAACATGTCAATGTACTCCCTGCTCCGATTGCCGTAATATGGATACGTCAAGACGCACCAAGGGCTATCAGGGCATTTCTGCGGTTGAAAAATGTTGGTGGAAAACTATGCGCACCTCATCTCCGCGCCGCCGGGAGGGGCAGCACCGCCGAACTTGCTGTTGTTGAGATGTAGATGCTTCATAGCTAAAAATGAAGTAATTAAACTGTATGAAATGAGTCGCGCCACAAAGGGTTGTTACCCATCATGGCGCAAAGTTAACAATAAATTTTGTTTTTCCAAAGCATTAATCAGAAAATCTGCGGGAAATCTGCGAAAATATAAATCAACTTTCTGTAATAAAACTTCACGAAGGATTTTTCCGAAAAACTTTGAAGTGGAAGGTTTAATTAAGGGCCGTAAGCTACAATGTTCTGATATACGTATAATCGGTTATGCATTCCTCGCTATTGCAAATTATAACATGGCCCCTTAACAAAGGCATAGTATCTAATACCCGCTGAACCCTATGAATTAGCTCATTATCTTCTATCCGATGAAGAGTGGAATCGGAATGTTTTTCATAAAAAAGATTATTACATTTTAAGAAGAGATTGTCCACTCGGGAAAACAATTTGAAAAATGATAAAATTGCAGACTCGGTAACCGATGCATCATAAACATGAGTAACGATAGTTGGAATACCAGCGTTTAATCCTAGTTTTATTGATTTGAATACATTATCCCAACATAAAGATTTGTTTATACACTGGCTAGTATGTTG
>NZ_PUED01000226.1 GCF_003024925.1 Paramuribaculum intestinale | reverse complement strand
TGGTTCTTCCGGAGGACCGGTGGTGTTGGCTGATTCAATGAAAGTTATCGGAGTGCTCCACGGTGGCATGAATGAAAGCGGATTCTTTATGAATGTTGCCTCCGATATATCTCAAATCTTTAATGAATCCAATCTTCGATTTTTAAAATAAGACAGCTAATGGAAATAAATAAATGCCCTGTTTGCAACAACAATCTCGACAATGGTATTTGTCAACATTGTGGTTATACGCAAATTATCTGGCCGGAGGCTCTACCGGAATCAATAACCAGTTTCGAGAAAAATCGGATAAAAACATTACGTGAAATACAGGAAAAGCACTCACTCACAGTTCGTGATATTGAAGGCCGACGTAATGTGTTGGAAACGAATTTGGCATCGCTTGAAGAAGCTTTGTCTGATGCTCGAAAAAAAAATGAGCGGCTCACTTATGAGCGCGATGAATTAAATGACAAGAATCGCTCTCAATTACGTAAACTCGAAAACGAGCGCCAGAACCTCCAGAAAATTAATACCAATCTTGAAAATAAATTAGCTGACAGCGCGGACCACTTAGAAAAGGCAAGGAATTTGTCAGCATCTTTAAAGAAACAAAACAGAGAACTAGCATCAGATTTAGCTCGGGTGAAATCTGAATTAGAACAATTGTCACTGAGTCCAAAAGCAGGAAATGTATATTTCATTTTGGATGATGACGGTGAATTCTCTGTAATCCCGGTCCCTGTGGAAAAACATTATTTTGCAACAGGTCCCGGTATTGAATCTTGTAATGCACCTGATGATTCCATTTCTATGTTGCCAGTAATGACTACCGCAAAAGTGGCATTCAGCGTGGAAAAAAGTTTAACCGGAGGATATAGGCTTACAGACCTTGCCGGAACTTTGACATCTTCTGGAGCCATGAAAGAGAATAAAATACGTCTCACTCAAGGGGTGTCATTAAAGATAAGAGGAGGCAATTTCAAATTATACTTCTGCATTAATCAAAATTAATTATAACAATATGAGTTACGAATTGCATTGGAATCCCAAACATCCGGGCCACATTGTCTACATGCTGGATCTTTCCGGCTCGATGGGGAGAAAAATCAATGATACTCGCCTCGTTGACACGGTCATGGAGGTGATGCAAAAATTGTTTCGTTCGCTGAAAAACGAAATAATGAATGGAGATGAGATTTTGGATCTTTTCTCGGCAACCGTCATCGGTTACAATTCAGATGTCTTTACATTGATGGAGTGTAAAACGGCTAAAGAATTCAACAAGTTCTTTAACGATTCTCGCCGACGTGGTTATATATTCAATACTCAGCAAGGCGGTGAAGCTGAGCCCAAATGGCAGACATACATGTCAGACGCATTTGATGCGGCAGCAAAAGATATAAACACTTGGCTGAGTACTCAAAGAGCTAAAGGTATTCAAACACCGGCACCTGTTGTGATTAATATCACTGATGGTGACCCATATGAAGGGAGTGAGTTTACTCATTCAAAGGCATTGGCTGCAGCAAATAGGCTCAAAGCAATTAGCACTCCCGATGGGAATGTGGTGGTTTACAACATCCATTTCTCCCCGGATACTACAGCTTCTAAAATGGTCCTACCTGATACAGCACCATCAAACATCACATCAAAATTCCTATTCGAAGCATCATCAATAATCCCTCCCGAATTGGTGAAGACTGCACAAAATGTTGATGCCTGGAAAGGACATCGCATTACATCAAATAGCCGGGCTATGATTTCGAATGAAACTCATACTGATTCATTGCTGATGTTTATCTCGTGGGGAACCTCGACAGGAGGTGTAACGACTGATATGGTGAGACAACTGGAACCTATAAAACCAAAATAATGATAGTTTCCTCTACCATATTGGCGGCTTTTAAGACTTCTAAATTCGGGTCTAAGCCATCAAATTGCGCTGATAGTTTTGCTATTTCTCCAGATAGGCATAAAATAGCAATCGCTGATGGTGTTTCAAAGTCATATATGCCTAAGTTTGTTGCAGAAGCTTTGACAGAATTTTATGTCTCTGAAAAACTTCCCGGTGGTCCACTATTTTGTGATCGAAATGCTTCTGAATTACTTTCCTATATAGTTGCAGAATGGGATTGTAAATCACGTAATTTTGAAGCATCCGTAGACGAAGATACTGCATATGATTTGGAGTATCAGCGCGAATTGTATGGGATGGGGGCTTCAACATTTGCCGGAATACGTATTGATGGCGAGGAATTTTCGTTTGATGTTCTGGGAGATTCATGTATTTTTCTAATTCCTAAAGATCATAGCTTATCTCCAATGATTCTTTCGAGCATGCCTTGTGAAGTTACTCTGGAAAATGAGCTCCCTTTCAAATGTGTTTTTGGAATTCATCCTCATTTCATTGATACTAAGGGGCGTATTGTAGGCGAACCTTTAGAGGAATCCGTTAAGGCGTTCGACTGCACTATTCTTTTGGCGACCGACGCCTTCTCTGATTGGTTTTGCCGTAACTTTACAAAAGAAGATGCCAATCATATAATTGACACACTTAAAGAAATTGATTCACCTGAAAAATTTGATTCATTCATCGACAGTTTACGCGACAGTGACCTTAAAAACGATGATGTAGCTGTTGTATTGGTTGATGTTCAGTTAACAGCAGATGAGTCTGAATCGTCCACGAATGATGGCAAATGTGAACCTGAACCGACAACACCGGAGGGCAATGATATTGAATCAAAGTTAAGCCAAGCCGATGAATTTAAAGCAATTATTGAGGATTCTGACAATTTAGGAGAAATAGCGCAAACAGAAGAGGATGTGGATATGAGCAATTCTCATGTAGAGATAGAGGCTCTGGAGGAGTCAGCGCAAGTTGTCTTGATAAATAACTCTGAAGAACCTGAGAATGCTGAATTTGTTGATTCGGAACAGGCGGAGCAAATTGTTGAGTCTAACTACGACGTTGAGATCGACGACTGCAATGGTGTCGAAGAAAACAGCGTTGATACAGGCGATAATACAAACTACGAAAAATCCAAAATAATCTCAATAATAAAGAAATGTCTCGGATTAAATTAAAGACTGCCAAGGGAATGGACATACGAGATGCGGTGTTGGATGCATCAAGCATACTTCCTGTAAATCTTCGAGGCTATTCCGCTCAGTTGACGGTCGATGGGGAAGCATATGCCCTAAAGGGAGGATTTGCCCTGAGTATCAAAATAGTCAAACCTAATAATAAACCACAATGTCTCCGTTGCTGGACAGATGGTAAGGCCGATGAGTCCCAGAT
>NZ_PUED01000225.1 GCF_003024925.1 Paramuribaculum intestinale | reverse complement strand
CATCTACTCATTGCGTCTTTCATTGCTGGAGAAGGACTGCTCTCCTCTGACGGTATCAGACATAGCCCTCTACCGCATGTCGGATCCTCTGCCACCGCGCGATGAACCGCTATGGGTGCCTCAGCTATCATATTCAGGCGGAGAGCCGGTCGTATTCGGCACTCCAGCCGGCCGGTCATTTGTGCTTATGACCGTGTGGACCACCGACAGCATCATGTCGCGACGCTGGCTGACTCTCGACGGCGGCATCCACACTCTTCCGTCCGAAATCCCCCAATCGATCGAACGGGCTACCATAAGCCTTATGTCGACCCGAAATTACCGTTCGACGGTAAAGGACATCACCGTCACCAATCCCGCCGCGCCCAAAGGACTGCGCATTGTGCTGGATACATTCCGCGACAGAGTGACGCCCGGATCTGAAGAGAAATGGACCATCCGTGTCGTGCCGGCCGACACCGCCCTATCGCCGGAGCAGAAGGCTGTCATTGTCGACATGTATAATGCCGCGCTTGACAAGCTCGCTCCTCACTCGCTGACAATGCATCTCGAAGAAACAGGCGGCAAATCGCTTTCGACGACACCGCCCAATACAGGCGACAACTTCTCGTCGACAGCCGAAACTATCTTCAAATGGCTTCCGACAAGAAATGTCGATGCGCCGGGATTCAACACCTACGGACGTTCGTTTTTTGAATCGGCCGGCAACGGCATCCTATATGAAACAGTGACGACTGCCGGAGGAGTCGGCATGACCCGCTCGGTAATGATGAAATCAATGAAAACCGCTGCAAAAGCAGAGGCTGTGACAGAAGATTGTATGCTTGCTGACGATGAGACAGCCAATGATACAGGCGCGCCGGAATCAGGTGAGCAGAAGACCAATGATGCCGACGGACAATACCGTCCATCGGAGATAGCCCTCGCTATGTTCCGCCCGATGCTTACCACTGATGAAAACGGACTGTTGGCTCTCACTTTCACTGTGCCCGACGCCAATACCACATGGCGATTCATAGCCACCGGTTTCGACACATCCCTGCGGCATACTACCGAAATCCGCGACATCACAGCCTCGAAACGAATAATGGTAACCCCCAATCCCCCGCGCTTCCTGCGCAACGGCGACGAGGCTGACATAGAAGTAGCCGTATTCAACAATTCAGATCACGCTGTAACAGCAAGAGTGATCAATGAGTGGTTTGATCCTGCCAACGGACATGTTATCGGCCGTCACGAGCAGACGACAGAGATACAGCCCATGCTGTCGGTCAAATCCACATCCACCATAACCGTTCCTTCGGAGGGACAGATGCTCGGATTCAGGACAAGAGCAGTAACTTCCGACGGTTCTGACGGCCAGCAGAACATCGTACCGCTTCTGCCTGCCGAGACGCCGGTCGTTCAGTCCGACAACTTTTATCTCGCACCTGACGACAGCGTATATTCCATGTCACTGCCCAAGGCGGCAAAAGACATGAAGCTGACTCTCACTTACTGCGACAATCCACTATGGTTTGTGATCACAGCCTTGCCCGGAATACAGACTCCCGGCTTGCGTACGGCTCCTGACGCCGCAGCCGCAGTATTTTCCACGGTTGTCGCCAGAAAGATAATGGCCAGATACCCGGAAGTGGCGAAGGCTGTCAGACACTGGAGCGAGTCGGCCGACAGCGACAGCACTCTTACATCAATGCTTGAACGCAACCCCGACCTGAAAACATTATTGCTCAAATCCACCCCCTGGCAACAGGAAGCGATGAGCGATACCGAACGTATACGCCGGCTGTCAATGCTCTTCGACCGGGCGCAGACCGATCAGGCATACAACGACGCGATAGAACTGCTTGAAAAATTACGGCAGACCGATGGAGGCATGGCATGGAACACATTCTATCCACGCTCTTCGGAATGGGCCACAGAGGCTGTGGCAGCCATACTCGGCGAACTCAACCGCATCGGGTATTTCCCTACAGGTGACAAACGTCTGAAAGCCATTTACCACAGCGCTCTGGGATATATCCAGTATGGCGCTGCAAAAGCTCTCACAGCCGATCCGAAACATACCGATATCACGTTCGCGATGCTCGCATCGGCTGCTCCCGGTTTCACGCCGTCGGCCGACGGACAACGCATTATTGACCGCACTTTGCAGTCAGTGATTGAACGATGGAAAAGCCTTACGGTACAGGATAAAATAGAAGCGGCTCTGCTATTGATATCATACAACCGTCGGGCCGTAGCATCGGAAATCATGAAATCGGTGGACGAATATTCAGTCAGCAATCCGCAGCTCGGCATGTGGTGGCCATCGACCGGCTCCAGCGTCTATCGGAGCGGAAATGTGTTAACTGCAGCCCGCGCACTCCTCGCCTACAGTATGCTATCGCCAGAATCACCTCAGATCGACCCCATACGCCAATGGATCATCATACAGAATCAGGCCATGAACTGGGGCACGGCACCGGCAGTAAGCCATATTGTAGCCTCGCTGCTCGCCTCATCGCCCGCATGGGTTGAAAAGGCTGGATCCGTGACCATAACCGTTGACCGAAAGGACATCGCCGTGACTCCGGAGCCATACACCGGATCACTGCGGGCCAGCCTACCCGCAAAGGGGACGACTCTTACGATTGCACGCAGCAATGACACACCTGCATGGGGCGCTGTCATCAGCCGATACACTGCCGTTCCAGCGGATATCGAGGCCCGACCCTGCGAAGGCCTATCGATAGAGAAACGCCTGCTGCGCATGGCTCCCGACGGATCATGGAAGGAAGTGACAGAGCTCAACAACGGTGACCGCGTGAAGGTGGTTCTCACTGTCAAAGCCGGACGCGAGATAGATTATCTTGCCATCACCGACCAGCGCGCGGCTTGTCTTGAGCCGGCCGATCAGCTGCCTGAGCCGATATGGAGTGAGGGTGTATGTTTTTATCGCGAGAACCTCGATACGGAAACCCGGATTTTCATCGACCGTCTGCGCAAAGGCACATACATACTCACCTACGAGATGTGGGTCAACAACGCAGGCAGTTACGCATCGGGAATCGCCACCGCACAAAGTCAGTACGCTCCGGAACTGACAGCCCACTCCTCCGGCTCGCGGCTCAATGTCAAGAGATCGGACTGAACGTTTTTTTGGTATGATTCGCACAGATTGTTTAACTTTGCATCCACCAAAACCCGACGACATCAGGATATGGGCAACGCCGATGACAGCAGCAAACGATCCCTTATAGACCGGATCACCCGATGGGCCACTGACAAGTGGACCTACTGCAC
>NZ_PUED01000224.1 GCF_003024925.1 Paramuribaculum intestinale | reverse complement strand
CGACGCTTGACGGCCACAGCGTCGCTACATTTCGCCGCTACATGGGCGGGGGTCTGACGGTAGAGTTTGACGCTACATGCCCGGATCAGACTGCGACGCTCGACGCCATAAACGGATTTATCGCAGATTGCGGGGAAGGAGGGGTTGCGTAATGAAGACATTCGAACTGCTGAATCTATCGGATATACTTTCGCGCCTGCCTCTCGGCAAACTGTCGATCGAGCGACGCGCAGCTCTGACACGCACGGTGTGTGCCATATCAAGGGCACGCAAGCCATTCGACGATTGTCTGACAGAGGCGAAGAAGAAGCTTGTGCCGGACGGCTACGAGGAGCTGTCCGGCAAGACCGACAGAACACCCGATGAGGATGCGCGCCTCAAAGACATGACCGAAAACTACAACAAGGCCGTACATGCCACTATCAAGCCGGAGCTTAACGCAGAGGTGACGCTGACCGTCAGCAAACCGATGACGGCGGAGGATCTGCTTGCACTGGCCGACTGTGACGAGAAATGGACTCTCGCCGATACAATGTGGGTAGCCAACCTGCTCGGCATAGACATGGCAGAGTAAACAACCAATCAAGCCATAACAATAAATCAACTATGATCAAGAGATTTAAGGTATGGAGGCGTGAACGCCGTATCAGGCAGTTCCGCTCACGGCTGAAAGAGGCCTATCCGGACGCGGCGAAGTTCATCGAACGCATAGCATGGCTCGACGGCACGGATGAGTATCTTCTCAATTGCAGCTTAACTACAGCCGGGAATCTCGGAGCTTATTGCTACGAGGGCAGCACGTCATCATGGAGAGAAAGCCACGATTGAGAGCTTAATATTCCGCAGGTATTTTGTTGGCAGCAACCAAGGATGAAACAACTGATTGGAATGCGGTGGCGACCTCTCGTATATCCTTGCGCGGGCCGGCTGGAAGATCACACGGAATGTTTTGGCTTCTGGCAATATTCATGACCGCTGTTTTGATAAGCCCGATGTCATAGTTGCCTAAAGGAGTTGCCACACAACAAGGGATTCCGAGGAGTGAACAAACTCGACATACAGCCATCCCGATCTCTTTGGCCTGATAGGGCGGAATAGAAAAGTTTCTCATAAGTGTAAAACAATCCCGGCATAGGGCTGACGGCAATAAAGTGACGCTCTGCCGACGGCGATATGCCGGGAAGTAAATAAGTTCAGTCGCGCGGACGGGAGCGTCACCAACCGCCGCGACACAAAAGTAATAAAAAATCTTACAGACGATGAAAAATATCAACGTAATTATCCGAGGCAATCTGATTTGCAGCGGAAATATAACACCTACTCCGGATGGAGACGTGAGTGCATTTTGCTGCCCAGCGGATGTGGTTTTGCCAAAGATATTCAGGCACGGTGAAACCATATACGACATAACGAATGCCGTTGTAATAAACGGCGACGTGAGGACAAACAGCGTTACATCACTGGGAATTGGCGGCGTACTCGTGACCGGTAGCGTTATGATGTACAATAATGGCATTGTTGACGAGTGGCATAAGACGTATCCCGAAATCGAAATCATAGAGCCATGAAGTATTTTTCTTTTCAAGAGTTCGAGCGGTCAGGTACCGCCTACCGCCACGGCATCGCCAACACCGCGCCGGAGAGTGCCCGCAAGAACATCGCGGTGCTTGTAGACAAAGTGCTCGACCCTCTGCGCGAGGCGTGGGGAAAGCCGATCGCGGTAACGAGCGGCTATCGATGCGCGGCACTCAACAAGGCGGTGGGAGGCAGTGCGACAAGCCACCACTGCAAAGGCATGGCAGCCGATCTTACGACGGGCAACTGCGTAGAGAACCGTCGGATCTTTCAGCTGATAATGGATATGGGACTTCCGTTCACCCAATTAATCGACGAGAAGAATTTCTCATGGGTGCATGTGAGCCTTGACCCTGCGGATGTGAAACGTCAGGTGTTGAAGCTATGACCCCGCGCGACACGAAGTATCAGCCGGGAGTGTGTACCGCCCTGCTTGTAGCTATCCTCATGCTTCTTGCAGTGGCAGTCATGCTGTCGGGATGCTCGCCCACGAAGTATGTGCCAGTGGAGACGGTGCGCACTGAATATGTCAACGCCGACACCACGGGGCTGTATGAGCGCATGAGGAGTTTCTTTGAGTCGCAACGGCTCAAAGAAACTTCCTCTGACTCTTTAATCGACCGCACGAAGGAAACCGTGGTGCTGAAAGAGAACGGCGATACCGCAAGACATGACAAGGAACGTATAGTATATGTCGCATCTTATCGTGAAAAGGAGCTTGAACACAAGGTGCAGCAACAGGACAGCATAATCAAGGCACTGCGCCTTCAGCTTGAATCGGTGAAGTCAGACACCATCCCTGTTCCCTATCCTGTGGAAAAGCAGCTGACAAAGTGGCAGCAGACCAAGATGGACTTCGGAGGGTTCGCCCTCGGAGGCGTCGCGATTGTAATCTGTGCCGTCGTCGTATGGCTTGTTAGGAAGTTTAGAAAGTAAAACAGAAAAGCAATGGAAAGCCAAAGTAATACATTCTGTGCGTTTTTCGCGGTTCTCGGAGCGGCCATAGTCGACTTCTACGCTCATCTTTCGGGGTGGCTCCCGCTGGCGGGAGGACTGCTGTTACTTGATCTGCGCTTCGGCATCAAGGCGGCGCGAGTCCGCGGGGAGAAGATCCGCTTCTCGCGGGCGTGGCGTAGGACGATAAACAAAAGCGTGGACTATCTCGGATGGGTAACGGTGGCCGAAATGTTGTCGCGCACGTTTGGCGTCAATCTCGGTAAGCCGGTTGTATCCATAGGAGTTCTGATGATTGTATACGCGATTGAATTGACGAGTTGTCTCAACAACTACTTCGAGTATAAGGGACTGCCATGGCGTTTCGAGCCGTGGGAGTGGATAAAGAAGAAAATCCCGATCGGAGAACTGCTTAAGAAAAATAAAGCGGACTGAATGATGCTTGCGAGGACCGAAGAGAATTTGTAACTTTGCAGCGTTGTTGTGGAGTTGTTTTCAACTCCAGAGCTTGTAGGCTCCGCCATGGTTATTCGTGACGGGGCTTATTTTGTGGAATTGTCTCAGGTTACGCTGGATTGTCTATCTTTTGACGGACATACAAACACCTATGACAAAGCAAATACTCCATTAGGCTACAAATTCGCTGAAAATAACGCTTACTGCTTACCATACAGCACATAATCAATCACCCGGCGGTTAGCCTCGTCGATTTTGCGCCGATCAAAGTCGATATAAATATCGGTGACAGAATTCCCT
>NZ_PUED01000223.1 GCF_003024925.1 Paramuribaculum intestinale | reverse complement strand
GGATAAGGCTGCTTGACTACCGTTAATATAATAATCGGGCAACTGCTCTTTGCCTTGCAAAACAGCGAAAATCATTGAAAATGATTTTATCCTGTTATTGCCACGGGATATAAGGCAATTGACAGGGCTTACACTCGTACTGCCGCTTTTATATACGTCATATACGGATATAATAAAAGTCTATTCTCAATGGTTCTTGCTTTCGCAAGTGGTGCAGTCGGCAGAGGGGGTAGCACTGATGTCGCTATAATCATTGTAGCGGTTTTAATCATTGTTCCCGGCATATCGGCTGCCAATGCTCCGTTACTACAAACAAGGAAATTTCCATGATGGTTCGCTGTGTCTGGCTTTGTCCGTGTTATTCCGCCATACGTCCTGCTTTTTCTTTTCGGAGGTCGTTTCCTTGATTGCGCGACGAAATTACAACCCCGGCACGGAATATCCAAATTTTCAGCACCTTGCGACTTGCATTGACTAATGGCTGAATGAAATCGGCTAATTCTCTGCCAGGATTGCTATATTAAGTTACGAAAATTTTTCGGAATTTGCAAATGATGTGTTGATTTCACTGCGCAGGAGGCAGTGCATTACCAAAATATCCGGCTAATCCAAATGCAAACGCTATGAATCCCACTAAAATTAAGATAATGCCTCCGATTATAAGTGTTAGAAGCACCACAAGCCAAGGATAATGAATTTTTTGCGCCAGTAGATTCATTATCCAACGCATTAGAAATAATGCGAGAACCAATATACTTATGAAAACAACAACCCCCATTTATCAATCGGGAAAATTGATAAGGTCGAAATACATCGCCCTTGTAGGAGAATGTTTGTCTTTATCGGAGAGGAACATAAAGCCGCATTTCTCATAGAATGGCACGGCGGCTGCGTATGCGTCAACCGTGATGAAACGGCAAGCACTTCGGCGCATAGTGGCGAAAATATGCTTTACTTGCAGGAGAATCGCCCTGCCTATCTGCTTTCCGGCATAGTCTTTCGAGATGGCAAGACGACCGATTTTAACTGCCGGATATTCCTTGCGCCGTTTGGAGTTAGCTACGCGGCGGTTAAGACGGTTCCACAGTTTCTTCTCATCGGGGTCAAAAACAATCTTGTCGTTTAGCAGGCTGTAATAAGCAACGGTCTTGTCCGCCTCGTTATCTTCGAGCAGATAGGTCAACGCCATCATCGACTTGTAGTAGTTGACAGCATCGGAAATTAAAAAGTCATTCAAATCGGCATCGCCGCAATCGAATGACTTTATCCGTGTATCGGCATCTATCTGCCGGAAAGTGAATTTGTCAAAGTCCATAATTACATCGGGAATGTGCTTATGGCTTTGAACGCCTCATACGCCTTTCTCGCCGCTTCCTTTTCAGCCTTGCTGACGGGAGCGGGATTCGCCATTCTCTTGGCGAAATTCTCAGCGTCCTTGCCCCTTAATACGGGGGTTTCTTTGATAGGTCGTGCCATGTCTGTACTCCTTTGTTGCTTATTAGATTACAAAGATACAACAAATTTCTGATATATAGAGTTGTTAAGTCGAGAAATCTTGCAACCTTGATTGCAAGTATGCTGTGAGAGGAAAAAGGACACCGGGTATCCCTCCCAGTGTCCCACCACTAAAATCCACAATCAAAATAAATTTATGACTGCGATTCGTATGCAAAGTTAAGTCTTTATTATCACTTGCGCAACCTTATAACGCTCCGGCAGTGCGGAAAGTGCAGAAGATAAAGCAATTTATTTCATTGATGAGTAGTTGACTGAACCAAGACTGTTGATTGCTTTCGACATTAGGTCATCACTCGCACGAGTGTATTTTTCAGTATGTTTGAGGCTACTGTGTCCTAAGAGAGTTGATACAATCTTGATGTTCGCGCCTCCGTTAAGAAGATTAACGCCGAAACTATGTCGGGCGCAATGCCATGTTATGTGCTTGTCTATCCCGGCTCTTTTCACCCAACGTTTAACGGCTTTCAAACAAGCAGTATGAGATGGTAACGGGAAAATCTTATTATCCCTATCATCTGTCGTTTCGGGTTGTCCTACTAACGAAAGTATATCTTCATTTAAGGGAATGACAACACCACTCGCCGAACTATGTCCGCGTGTCTTATTCTGCTCAAATATAAGCAACTTGTTTGCATAGTCAATATTTCGATATGTTATGTCGCTTACATCACACCAACGCAGGCCGCAGAACAAACTGAATAGAAAGGCACGTTGTATCACTGGGTTTTCATTTGCATAATGCGTTTCCATTAGCCTTTTGATTTCTTCCGGCGAAAGCACTTCCTTTTTAAGCGTCTTTTCATCGACTTTGATTGTTATTCCGTCGCATGGATTTTTCGGCAGAATATCTTTCTCAACGGCGTTGGTGAGAACCTTTTTGAAACGTTGGTAGATTGATTGAGGACCTTCACCTTTACCGTGAGCTTTGAGGTATTCTACAAAAGCCAACATCATCTCCTTGGTTAATTGCTGTTGACGTATAATTCGGTCATACATAGCATACGCCGGTGTTTCTTTGAGAAAGGCACGAAAACGACGATGCGCCAATTGTATCATTCTTTTATCAGCCTTAGTGTAGTTTTCTATGTATTCCTCAAAGAAATCATGGAAATTTGAGATACGCTCTTTCTTTAAGCGATACCCCTCTCTATCCTCCAATAGTTGTTGCTCTCGCTCAAACCTTATTTTTTCGGCAAGTGCGAGTGTGTTTTTGTTTTGTAGCCGTTCTTGTTGGGTTCGAGGTGCAATCCAAATGTAGAGATTGAGATTTTCTTTTCGGCGGTCATGTTTGATTTTGTACTTAGGTTTGCCTTTCATTGCTCCGGCGGTATAATATACCGGATTGCCGTCCTCATCAAGAACAGGTGTTTCGGTACGACCGAGATAAAATTCAAGATATAGACTTGCTCGACCGTCGCTCAAAGTGGCTTGTTGTAGTTTCGGGTTTTGTTTGTTCTTAGTCTTGATATTTGCCATAATAGTTTCTTTTCTACAAATTTACCTATACTAACGCAAAAGGTAAAATTGGGTTAAAGAGTCTTTAACAGTTCTATAACAAACAACGTGTACTAAAAGTGTACTACTTGGCAAAAAAGATAGAAAAATCAGCAAATCAATATAATTGAGATTCGGTGTAATTTGTTGGTTATCATTACATTTAATTGTGGGTGTTTCTATGTGTTTTCTTATGGTTATCCCGGGTCCGGGTACTGAAACGGGGAGTAGAGCAATCGGCTCCCTTTTTCTGTGCTCCCCATCGTAACTCGTTGGCCTATTAGTAGAT
>NZ_PUED01000222.1 GCF_003024925.1 Paramuribaculum intestinale | reverse complement strand
AACAGTTCGGTAATTTTTGAGCAGGCATAGCTGTATCGCACTGATACACAACAGTTTGCATTGATATTGAATTGTTATTGCATCTTATTGATATTCAATTGAATATGCAAATTTTACCGAACTATTGCATGAGCTTCTCGACATAATTGCATCTTAATTCAATAGTAAGTGGTGGCCCATTAAGGGAAAATGCTTAACTTTGCACCCATCATTTATAGTCATTCTACAATTATGGCACAGCAAGACGACGTTTTCAAAAAGATAGTTTCCCATGCCAAAGAGTATGGATTCGTGTTCCAGTCAAGTGAAATCTACGACGGCCTGGCTGCCGTCTACGACTACGGCCAGAACGGTGTCGAACTCAAAAACAACATCAAACGCTACTGGTGGGACGCCATGACTCTCCTCCACGAGAACATCGTCGGAATCGACTCCGCCATATTCATGCACCCCACCATCTGGAAGGCTTCCGGCCACGTCGACGCATTCAACGATCCTCTGATCGACAACCGCGACTCCAAGAAGCGCTATCGCGCCGACGTGCTCATCGAAGAGGAGATAGCCAAGATCGACGACAAGATCGAGAAAGAGGTGGCCAAAGCCGCCAAGCGATTCGGCGAATCGTTCGACGAAACACTCTATCGCCAGACCAATCCCCGCGTGGCAGAGCACATCAAGGAGCGTGAGGAGCTCCACGAGCGCTTTGCAAAAGCCATGAACGACAACGATCTCGAAGCACTGCGCCAGATCATCGTAGACCGCGGCATCGTATGCCCCGTTTCAGGCACCAAGAACTGGACGGAAGTACGCCAGTTCAACCTCATGTTCCGCACCGAGATGGGATCGACGGCCGACGGCGCCATGACAGTATATCTCCGCCCCGAGACCGCACAGGGCATATTTGTCAACTACCTCAACGTGCAGAAGACCGGCCGTATGCGCCTCCCCTTCGGCATAGCCCAGATAGGCAAAGCGTTCCGCAACGAGATCGTGGCACGCCAGTTCATCTTCCGCATGCGCGAGTTCGAGCAGATGGAGATGCAGTTCTTCGTGCGTCCGGGCGAGGAACTCAAATGGTTTGAATACTGGAAACAGTGGCGCCTGCAATGGCACAAGGCTCTCGGCATGGGCGACGAGAAATATCGCTATCACGACCACGACAAGCTGGCCCACTACGCCAACGCAGCCACCGACATCGAATTCCAGATGCCGTTCGGATTCAAGGAAGTGGAAGGCATCCACTCCCGCACCAACTTCGACCTCTCCCAGCACGAGAAATTTTCCGGAAAGAACATCAAATATTTCGACCCCGAACTCAACGAGAACTACACGCCCTACGTGATCGAAACCTCCATAGGCGTCGACCGCATGTTCCTCTCGGTGCTCTGCTCATCCTACGAAGAGCAGATGCTCGACGGAGGCGACAAGCGCGTGGTGCTTCACCTCCCCGCCCCCCTCGCGCCCGTGAAATGCGCCGTGCTCCCGCTCGTCAAGAAGGACGGTCTGCCCGACAAGGCACGCGAGATCGTCAACGACCTCAAATTTGACTTCGCCACCAGATATGACGAAAAAGACTCCATCGGCAAACGCTACCGCCGTCAGGATGCCATCGGCACACCCTACTGCATCACCGTCGACCACCAGACACTGGAGGACAACACCGTCACACTGCGCGAGCGCGACTCAATGGAGCAGACCCGCGTCAGCGTGGACGATCTCCACAAGCTCATCCACGACCGCGTGAGCCTCACCACTCTCCTGCGCCGTCTCGGCTGACGATACCCCATATTTCTCCTCTACAAACCATCAAACCGTTATAAACATGATCAAAACACGAATCATATCGGCCATTGCAGCATTCCTAATGTTGCCGGCATTCTCATCGTGCAACTATAACTCGCTCGTTGAGCAACAGCAGACCGTCGACCAGTCATGGGCCGAGGTGCAGAACCAGTACCAGCGACGCGCCGACCTGATACCCAATCTGGTCAACACCGTCAAAGGTTACGCCTCACACGAAAGCTCCACGCTCGAGAAAGTGACCGAGGCACGCGCCAAAGCCACATCTATCAACATCTCGGCCGAAAACCTCGACGAGGCCACACTCGCCAAATTCCAGAAAGCGCAGGGCGAGCTCACACAGGCGCTCAAATCGCTCCTTGCTGTCAGCGAGGCATATCCCGACCTCAAGGCCAACGAAAACTTCCGCGACCTTCAGGTGCAGCTCGAGGGCACAGAAAACCGCGTGGCCACCGCCCGCGGCCGTTACACACAGGCTGTAGCCGCCTACAACACCGCCATAAAAAAATTCCCTACGGTGATCTACGCCGGATGGTTCGGCTTCAGTCCGAAGCCGCAGTTCCAGGCCGACGACTCCGCACAGTCAGCACCCGAAGTTAAATTCTGATGACGATGAAATCATTTACCGCATCCCTGCTGGCTGCAGCTGCCGCCATCGCATTCACAGCGTGCAACAGCGAAAACACCTGGGACGAATACGAAGAGTGGCGCGAGGCCAACAACGAGTGGTATCAGCGTCAGCTCACTCTTACCGACACTGACGGCACACCGTACTACACCAAGCTCGCCCCGGCATGGTATCCGACATCGGGCGTGCTCATCCACTACTTCAACGACCGCGCCAAGACCGAAGGCAATCTCTCGCCTCTGGTCACCAGCACCGTCGACGCCAAGTATATCGGGCGCCTCTACAACGACGAGCCGTTTGACTCATCGTTCACTATGACCACCTACGGCGACAGCATCTACCGCTTCCGCCCGTCCGACATGATCAGCGGATGGCAGATAGCGCTCACCGACATGCGTGTAGGCGACAGCTGTCGTGTAGTCATCCCTGCCGACCAGGGCTACGGAGTCCAGTCGACCGGCATAATCCTGCCGTATTCGGTACTGGTGTTTGACATCAAGCTCACTGACATCTACAGTCTCCAGCAGCCATAAATCATGGATCCGTTCCTGACAGAGTTGAACAAAATGGTCACAGGCAAGCGCTATCGCGCAGCCATGCCACAGTTTCAGGAAGGCTTGCGCAAAGCCCAGCTTATTGTGCGCCGGTTCAACGACATGTCGCCCGACGACGTCGACGGCCGCATGGCTCTGCTCCGGGGATTTTTCGCCAAGTGCGGCGAACGCGTGCAGATCAATCAGCCGATGCGCTGCGACTGGGGATGCAACATCTCTATCGGACACGACACATTCATCAACTTCAACCTGACCATACTCGACGAGGCTCCGGTGACGATCGGCAACCATGTTTTCATCGGGCCCAACGTCAGTATTTTCACCGCCGGCCATCCGCTCGACGCCGAGGAGCGCAACACCGGCGATGAATGGGCCGAACCGGTGACAATCGGCGACAATGTATGGATCGGAGGATGTG
>NZ_PUED01000221.1 GCF_003024925.1 Paramuribaculum intestinale | reverse complement strand
ATTCTCTACGTCACGACCTTCTACGATTCGGTTCAACGATTCTTTCAAACGTGCCAGCTTCTCCAAATCGCCAGAAAGGTCTGGAGTTATTTCGGTGACATCAGTTTCATCAAACAATTGCTTGGTAACTTCATAAAAATCACCAGATATATCTAAGACCAATTCCGGGTAGCTTGCAGTTCTTATCAGTTTTCCGATTTTCAGTTCTCCAACTGTAAAATCAGCACCTTTGAGTTCACGTGCTGCATCCAGCCTATCTTCGTCTCTGCTGGCAATATCATTGAAATATACCAGTTTAACTTTATCAGAAGGCACTTCTGATATTGTACACAAATATCTGGATTGGTCAAATGTCTGTAGTTTATGGGTTAACTGAGTCTTAAACGTCAACAGGTCTTCAATTTTCTGGAATTCACGCGAAAAGACAAGTTCTGTTCCCTTCTTCTTCAGTTCAAGATGCAAATCATCAGATAAATCATGAAGTTGATTCATGACTTCTGTCATGTCTGCTTTTCTATATTGAACGTCGAAGTTGCACTTATGACCGTTCTTGAACAAGCCAAAATCAACAAACGGATAGTCTCTGCTCAACTCAGTAAGAAGCTCGGTTAGGCTTTTTTCCTTCCAATTGAAATCTATACCAATTGAAGTACCCTTTGACGATACAGAATGCTCAATTGACGGCTTAAACGATACGTGTAAGTCATCATTGAACTTATCAAGTTCTTCTACCGTTGCCCAATCTCTATTCTCACGGTACTTGTAATAGTACTTCTCTGTGTAATCATAATTATTCTGACCAAACAATCTTTTCATCAGTTTATTCCAGAGATAGAAATCAAAGTTAAAATCGGTAGTATCCTTCGTATTAAAGAACTCTGACGATGTCATATAAGTAATATCCGAAACGTCATCACCGTCGTCTTCTACACTCAAAACGTCATCTGTAATCTCTTTTACATCTTCTTGCAGCTTAGGAAGTTTTACATTCTTACAGAAGGTAATTGTATTGCCATTTAATTTAGGCAGTCCAAGCTTGTTTGCTTGCCAATCATAACTGTTAAGAGCATCCGCATGAATGATAAAGGTAAATTCCACCTTACACATTTGCAATTCAAACACAGGCTTTATCTTATCCAAGAATTTTTGAGTAAAATATCCACCTTCTACAGACACTTGCTTGTCTATATTTACACCTGTGCTTCTTTTCTTCCTGTTATTCTTGAATGTTTCTATGTTATTCAGTTTGAGACTAGGACATATTTTTTCCAAATAAACGATTATGCTTGGGTACGTAGGAATGATAGCTGATGCTCTATCAGGTAAAGCCAGTTGAAGGCTATTGAATTCTTCATTATCCTTCAGTCTGTTTAACTCTTCAATGGATATTTGCAGGCGATTGTTCTTGTCGAAATCATATTCTACTTCCAGTTTATCCAGCAACTGTTTTACACCAGTAAACTGAGCACGTCTATCAACAATGCTACCATCAACTACAGGGTAGTAAGTGAACGTGACATACTCTTTGTTGGCTTTCGTACTAATTCTGGCTTTCGCAGATTCATCTAATTTCTGCCAGTTGGAAATAGGTGCAAGGACATATCCATCTTCAAAATGACATTCATCATAATCAATGTCCAAACTATCAGCTATCTGCTGTTGCAATTCCTCTGTATTATCTGTGGTATCGACTTTGACAAGAAGTTTCTCATTGATAATAGTAGTAGCTTCTGGCACAATGGCAATAGGAGCAGTTCGTTGCCGAAGAATCTGTTCCTGTACTTCTGTATGTTTCTGCCATATTTCCTTAAGCAAAGTCTTATCCGCAGTTTTCTTTGCCAGATTCTCTTCTACTACGGCTCTTCTGCTTACAACAACATTGCGGTAGTCCTTATTTATCTTTACAACTTTAACATCAATTGTCTGCCCCACAAAAGTTTCTAAATCCGCCCTAACTATATCTGTCTGAGAACCTGGCATAAATGCTTCTATTCCGAAGACATCCACTATTGTGCCACCCTTTGTACGACATTCAACGTATGCTTTTACCGTCGCATTATTGGCAAGTGCCTCATTAACCTTTACCCACGCTTTTGTAGCTCTTGCTTTCTTGTGTGACAGAATCAACTGGCCAAGACGATCGCTCTTTGATTCTATATACACATCAACAGTATCACCAACCTTAAGGTCTGGATTGTATCTGAATTCGCTTGCCGGTATGATGCCGTCATTACTATAACCGATATTGACTACAATTTCGCGCTCGTTTATGGAAATAACAATACCAGAGACCACCATACGCTCTGCATCATCTGTAGTCTCTTCATTTGACTCTTCCTCAGATTGTGATGAAGCCGCATCTTCAAAAACGTCCCAATCAAACTCTTCTAATGGATTCATCTTTGCCATATTTTTATTCTATTGTAGAATATAAATCTTTGATTCAAAGTAATTACTCACCCATCCGGTCGGGTGGGCTGCGTCAGAAGTCTGGTATAAAAAGCACGTCATTACGCAGATAATGCAGCTTAGGATGAATGATTGATTACTTCCCAAGAACCGCCATTGGTCGGACCAATGTGTCTTAACTTACCCTCTTTTACAAGAGCTTCAAGGCGGCGCTGGACACTACTCTCATGAAGCGTTAAGATTTCTGCTATTTCAGCTCTCGTTATGGTAGGGGTCTCGGACAGCAACTCCAAAATTTGAATTTTCTGTTCGGTTTTGGTTCGGTTTTGGTTCGGTTTTGGTTCGGTTTGGTTCAGTTTTGCATCGCCCCTGATAGACATGAAAATCTCACGATAGATAATAGCTGTAACACCTCCTTGCTCTACAGTAAATTCCGGTCGTTTAAGATTCGCCTTATCAAAGGCCTTCATTATCTTTTCGTAGCCGCGTCCCCATGCCTCAATAAAACCGGCACGATAGAAAACCTGTGCCATCTTTGGATTGCGCGGTTTGGAGGTATGCTTACTCATCAGAGTCTCTACAGTATAATTTTCCGGCAACACTCCTTCATTCCATAAGCGGATATGGTCGTCATAGATACTCATCTGATTCCACGTACCAAATTGCAATTTATGGACAATGCTGTTGAAGATGATTTCACGGAGAGCATCTTCCGGAATTTCCAACGGTTCCTTTCGTTCAATGATTCGGTAAAAATTACCGAAGTAGTTGAAACTTAAGTTAATATATCGAATTGTCAAATACAAATGAATCGCCAAAGCGTTCATTATAAAAACATTAAACAATATGAACGTATTGGCGATTCTCAAAGACTTCACCTTTCGGTGTAAGTCGGTATTTGAAAATACTACAACCAAAATGAGCAAAAGGTTCCTCAACTGGCTGATTTTAACAATACGCACTGTAGCGTTGATTCCGGGCAAAGTCAATTTTACCCGGCTGTCGCGCTATGGCGGTCGTACTGCCAAGACCTTTGCCTCCAATT
>NZ_PUED01000220.1 GCF_003024925.1 Paramuribaculum intestinale | reverse complement strand
GTTAAATACAAGAGTATATCGATTTTTTGAAAGAACAACCTATTCATCTTTCGATAACTTTTGCTATAGCGACATTAGTTTTTCATTCTTGCATACCGCACTATAGTAAAGGCTTTTTTCACCATGGCTTATTGCCCACATGCCAAAGAGATGGTAACTTTGCACAATAAAAACAACTCGAACGATTATGAGTCCGATTGATTATACACTCAACGAAGCCATCAAAGAGGCACAACGCTGTCTCCACTGCAAGGTGCCGGGCTGCAAGAAAGGATGCCCCATAAACAACGACATCCCCGAATGGATCGCACAGCTCGCCAAAGGCAATTTCGGCAATGCCATGACCATAATAAATGCCCGGAGCAATCTCCCGGCTGTATGCGGAAGAGTCTGCGGCCACGAACGCCAGTGTGAGGGCAACTGTGTGCTTGGTAAGAAGGGCGAGGCCATACATATAGGAAAACTCGAGCGTTTTCTGGCCGACTTCGACAGTGAGGCCGGATGGAGTCATGAGTATATTCCTGAAAAATCACGCGGACGGGTGGCCGTAATAGGTTCGGGTCCTGCCGGACTGACCATTGCCGGCGATCTGTCGCGCAAAGGGTTTGCCGTCGAGATATTCGAAATGGAGGCCGAGCCCGGAGGCATGCTGAAATTCGGCATACCGGAGTACCGTCTGCCCAAAGAGGTGGTAAGCCGCGAAATCAGCAAGATCGAAAAACTCGGCGTAAAAATACATCTCAACACGACTGCCGGCAAAGACTTCACTGTCGATGATCTATTCGCCGACGGCTTCGACGCCGTGTTCATCGGCACCGGTACCGGCGTGCCAAAACGGCTTGACATACCGGGCATCGAACACCCGGGAGTGCGACAGGCCATCCGATTTCTGCGACGAGTAAGCCTTTACGAAAGCGGCTATATGTCGCGCGACGAAGTGGTGGTAGGCGACGGCGACCGCGTAGCAATCATCGGTTGCGGCAACACAGCGATGGATGCCGCCCGCACTGCCCTACGGATGGGCGCGAAAGAAGTCACAGTGATATATCACCGGTATATCGACACCATGTCGGCACTCCGAGCCGAATACGATGACGCAGTGGCGGAGGGTGTCAAATTCCTTTGGAATACAACTGTCGTGGCCGTCAAAGGCGGCGAGGGCCGACATCTGCAATCAATCACCGTCGAAAGCGACGGCAAACGCCATGAAATGCCCGTCGACCGGCTGATACAGGCCATCGGATCCGTGCCGGCATCACGTATTATATCCACCACAGAAGGTATTGATGTCAACGAACGCGGATATGTACTCACCCGCGACACTCCTTACGGTATGACCACACGCAAGGGCGTGTTTGCCGGAGGCGATGTCACCGACCGACCCGCTACGGTAGTTCACGCGATGCAGGACGCCAAAAACGTCGCCGAAGGGATCGCCCGATACATCGATGCAGTGAAACTTATGGAAACGATAGAATAGTCGCCCAAGGACGCCCTCCGTAATATTTCCATCAAAACCAATCAATTACCGTCCATTCAACGCCTATACAACGAGCTGAAGGCAACAGACATGCGCAATGTTTTTTGAAAAAACATTGCGCATGTCAAAAAAAAGACATAACTTTGCACCGCAAAACCGCAGAAGGAAAGATGCCGGAGTGGTCGATCGGGACGGTCTCGAAAACCGTTGTACCCTTACGGGTACCCAGGGTTCGAATCCCTGTCTTTCCGCAACCCTTACTGAAAATCAACCACTTGCAAAATAGTGGGGCAGAAAGTGGGGCAGAAACAAAGAAAACGTCCTTTTTGGGGCGTTTTCTTGTTTCTTTCAGGTGCGTTTCCCAACGAGCCTGAATCAAAATAAACCAAAATGAGAAAAGTTTGCCATTATCTTTGATTCTTTATTTTCTTGATTAGCCATATCACAGCAATCACTATGACCACAACAAGGATGCCAATAGAAATACCTCCGACTTCTTGCTTGACCTGTTCCCATTTTGACAACTGTCTTTCAACCGGCATAGGCATTTGATTGGATTCTTCTATCAGGGCCATCAGTTCCGTTTTTTGTGCTGTCAGTAGGCTATCGATATATTGACGAGTAATTTCTGTTGTTTTATTATTTTCCGTTGTAGTCGTTCGGTCGCTTTTCTGTATCCGGTCGCGGTATCGCTCCTTAGAAATTATATCCCCAGCTTCGTTAATATGAAGCACAATGCTATCCCTGACTGCGACACTATCACGGGCAGAGATGCTATCACGTCTTTGTTCCAACACTCGGATTTCATTCAGAAGATTCTGAACACGCTGCATCAAAATCTCTGAATTTTGTGAAATACTATCAGTCTTGGATGATTCCACCGGGATATAACGTTGACTTCGACATCCCGACATCCCTATGAACAAAATTGCCATAAGGAAGATAACAAACTTGGATTTCATATTAGAGGGTAATTGTTTAATCGCTGGAAGTCTGAACAGATGAAGTATCTTCCTCCGTAGTCATTGTTACCACGGCCTCATTAGCTCCGGCAATCTCTGACCACTGACCATTCTGCATTGCATAGGCGCACTGGTCATTAGCCGGGATTTCAGGAATTGAGGAGAGCTTCGTATTAACCGAAGTCATTTTTGTTTCCAACTGGGCCACACGCGCAATCAGAAGATTGAATGTCTGGGTTGTAATGAAACCACTAACATCAGGAATATCCGAGATTTTTGCATATATCCTTTCAGCATCCGCAGCTTTTAGATAAGGCGTGAGGTCAACCTTGGGCATAAATTTGCCAACGATTTCCCAATGGTCGCCAAGCCAAAGATACTCAATATATTCATTCTTGCCGACTTCTCCATCGGGGTCTGGTACGCAATAGATTTTATTCTTGATGTCAGATGTTGGAAGTTCATCAACGATTTCAAACGGAGATACATCAAGTTTCGTCCGTATTTCGTTTTCTGCTGTAATCTCGATGCCGTAACCGGGTGTCAGTTTGTTCTGTTTCCCATTCAATGCTGATTTTGGGGCAACATCTTCGGTTACAAATGCTTTTAGCAGAGATACAAGAAAACTGCCATTAGCATTATCTTTGGCAAAAGGGATGATTTCGTTTCCGTCAAGTTGAAGAGTGGGAATAAGTTCACTTATTTTTAAGTCTTTATCTTCCATATTGATGTTGTTATTTTCTTGTTTGATTGTTGAACCTGTTTAAAGGAGTGTATTCTTGTTATTTTCAAGGATAATATTATCCGGAGTCCTTGTTGGGATGACTTCAAAAGACTTTGTTCCATCTTTCTCAAGCAATAAAGACTTCCCATTCTCAAGACAGAAATTGAAACCATTCTCTTGCTTCAAAACGGGCTTCTTGACTTCAACAGTACAAGGATTATGAAAGGCAAGATGTGTCTGGGGTAGCCTAACATTAGACAACCCTATTTTGAGCAAGGATATTTTTACTGAACTCCTCTCCATTATGA
>NZ_PUED01000022.1 GCF_003024925.1 Paramuribaculum intestinale | reverse complement strand
ATAATAAGTCTCATCTATGATTGTTTTAAGGTTATTTGGATTGCTGTCGTTTGAGAGAGCAAACTTACACAAAATCGGCGGGAAATTCAACCGTCGGACCATGATATTTTACTCCTTTTCAAAAAAAATCGTAAATTCTCCCGAAATGGCGGAAAAATGCGTAGATTTGCAATATAAAACTACATAATCCTCAACACACTTAAAAACTACATGAAAACTAATCTCAGTTC
The DNA here is from genome assembly GCF_003024925.1 of Paramuribaculum intestinale. Lineage (GTDB taxonomy): Bacteria > Bacteroidota > Bacteroidia > Bacteroidales > Muribaculaceae > Paramuribaculum > Paramuribaculum intestinale. The sequence goes on along the minus strand of NZ_PUED01000022.1, from coordinate 24,613 downwards.
GCAGATCAAGCTCGATCGCATCCCCAGACGCTACTACGACCCGCAGGGCGAGATAGAGCTGGCCGCGCTGACGCGGGAAGAGAAGATCTACACCCGCATCTTCGAAACCGCCACCGACGGCAGCGAATATATAGCACGTCAGATAGCCAAAGTCATCAACCGCAACGTCGAGAGCAAAGGGAAGTGCGTTGTCACTTTCGGTTCAGGCGTAAGCACCCACAGCGCCTACGCGGAACTAATCCGGCTCCACAAAGCCGGCGAAGTCTCGTTCGACAAGGTTGTGTTCTACAGCCTCAGCGAATTTTTCCCGCTGATCGCCAACGGACCGAGCACACTTCGTAAAATGAAGGAGGTGCTGCTCGACCATATCGACATTCGCCCCGAAAACATCCACACATTCTCCCCCGACGTCACAAAAGAGGACATGTTCCAGCGCTGCAAAGCGTATGAAAAAGCCATTGAAGACGACGGCGGAATCGACCTGGCCGTATGCGAGATCGGCGCACAGGGCTCGCTTGCGTTCAACGAACCCGGCACACCCGACACAAGCCTCTGCCGGCTCGTGCTTCTCGGCAACGAGACTCGCCACAACGTGAAGAGCGACTACAGCTGCGAGGATGTCCCCACGACAGCGATCACGCTCGGAATCGCCAACCTGCTGTCGGCCGACAGGGTCATCACAATGGCATGGGGCGAAAACCGTGCGGCTATCGTGAAGAAAACAGTCGAGACACCGGCCAGCGCCAACGTCCCCGCATCATTCCTGCAGGGGCATCCCCACGCCAAAGTCGTGGTCGACCTCCCTGCGGCCGAAGACCTCACGCGCATATCGCAGCCATGGAAAGTGACCTCCTGCGAGTGGACCGACAAGCTGATCCGCCGCGCAATAGTTTGGCTCTGCCACATGACCGGCAAACCGATCCTGAAACTCACCGACAAAGACTACAACGACTGGGGACTCGGCGAACTTCTCGCGCTCTATGGCTCGGCCTACAACGTCAACATAAAGATCTTCAACGACCTTCAGCACACCATCACCGGATGGCCCGGAGGCAAACCCAACGCCGACGACACATATCGTCCAGAACGCGCCAATCCCTATCCCAAGCGTGTGATTGTATTCAGCCCCCACCCCGACGACGACGTCATATCGATGGGAGGAACACTGAAGAGGCTCGTCGATCAGAAACACGACGTTCACGTGGCCTACGAGACCTCCGGCAACATAGCCGTAGGCGACGAGGATATGATGCGCTACTTCCTGATGATGGACAAGATCGCACCGATGTTCGGATTTGACCAGGGCGGATACTCTCGCCTGTCGGAGGCCGTGCACAAAGCCGTAGGCAACAAACAGCCCGGCGACATGGACACCGCCGACATCCGCGAGATCAAGACCATGATACGTCAGGCCGAAGCCACCATAGCCTGCAACTATATCGGAGTAAAACCGCAGAACATCCACTTCCTGCGTCTGCCGTTCTACGAAACAGGCACCATAAAGAAAGGCGACCTCAGCCAGCGCGACGTCGACATCGTAAAAAAACTCCTCACCGACGTCAAGCCCCACCAGATATTCGTGGCCGGCGACCTCGCCGATCCTCACGGCACACACAAAGTGTGCACCGACGCCGTACTCGCGGCGGTCGACGAGCTGAAAGACGAAGCATGGATGAACGACTGCCGTATATGGATGTATCGCGGAGCATGGGCCGAATGGGAAATCGACCATATCGAGATGGCCGTGCCTATCAGCCCGGAAGAGCTGCGTTTCAAACGCAACTCCATACTCAAGCACCAGAGCCAGATGGAGAACGCACCGTTCCTGGGCGATGACGACCGGCTCTTCTGGCAGCGCGCCGAAGAACGCAACCGCGGCACCGCACAGCTCTACCAGAGCCTCGGCCTCGCCTCCTATGAAGCTATCGAAGCTTTTGTGGAGTATCATATCATCCGCGACTGACCGACAAAATATCACAACCCTCCCGGAAGCGGCCTCACCACAGCTTCCGGGAGTTTTCATGACATTGACATCTGATGACTGACCAAAAACAACTGGCCGACTGGATATGCCTTGACGCCGAATTTGCCGAAGGAGTCGAAATGCTCGAACTCGCGATCATGAGCGGCGACGGACGAATGATCTACACTCAGCGATTCCGGCCCGCGACACTCCGGCGATGGCGCAGCTATCCCCACGGCATAACGCCCGAAATGGTAGAGAACGAGCCTCTCTTTGCCGAATGCCGGCAGGAAATACAGAGCATCATCGACGCGGCATCTCACGTCATAGGATTCGCCGTGGCCGAAAACGATCTGCGCAAACTACGTCAGGAAGGAATCCATACCGACGAATCACTCGGCATTGTGGAGATCCGCGACTGGTTCTGGCTCACCCACGGGCTCGAGAACGGACTCGACTACCGGCAGAACGTCGGCCTCAACACCTGCTGCCGCGAACTCGGAATCGACATCGACGAATCGAAGGAGCACTCCGCTGCCTACGACACCGAATGCACTCTCCGGGCATTCACCGGATTGTTGCAGCGCTATGCCGACAAGCGTGGCATGGCCAACGCCTCAATTGAAGAGATCGAGCGCCGGTTCGCCGAGGAATTTGCAGTGGAAAAAGACCGCTATGACCGTGCCAACGGTGCCGGATACTGCTGCATCATCCGCCACGGCGACGGATTGTACCAGATGAAGTTCACCAAAGAACCTCCCGCCTATCACCCCGACATAATCGCCTCCGTCGCCGTGGCCAACCGCAAGAAAGCCATGGTGAGGTTCAGCCAGATGCTCACCGGCAAGATACTTTACGGCAACTTCCGTTTCGAACGGCTGTCGAAACGCCGGCTCGAAGAATTCAGAGCCTACACCGACAGCTACGAAGCCGACGACGAGCAGTTCAACTCCAAATTGCTCCGTCTGGCCGGCAAATTCCGCTGACCAGCATTAATGCGCTCCGTCATCTGTAATCGGCCAGACGTGCCTGCAGAAACTTACGGGCATAAAATATGCGGCTCTTCACCGTGCCAAGAGGCAGATGCATCCGTTCGGCGATCTCAGCATATTTGTAGCCCGCCACATGCATGGTGAACGGAATGCGGTAGCCGTCAGGAAAACTGTTGACCACATCGGCTATCTCACTGGCCAGATACGTATCCTCAGGCGAAGGCTGCAGACAGTTTTCCGGCGTATTGATCCTGTACAGGTCGTCGGACGTATCCACAACCGTAGCCGACCTCACCATCCGCCGGTAACGGTTGATGAATATATTGCGCATGATCGTGAACACCCAGCCCTTGAAATTCGTATCGTCCTGATACAGATCGCTGCTGTCGAGCACCTTCAGCGTCGTATCCTGAAGCAGATCATATGCGTCGTCGCGGTTCGAGGTCAGCACAAAAGCAAAATTCAACAGATTTTGCTGCAGCCCGAGCAGTTTCTCCCTGAATTTGGCGGTAGTCATAGTCGTCCGATTAAGATTCGTAATTCATCAGTTCCACCGTTGGCCTGTCAAAGCAGGACGCGACTGCAACGCGACCCCGCCGGATCTCCAACGGCTGTTTACTCTAAAAACCCTGCGCGAACATCGCGGTTTCGCAGTTTAACATCATTTCATATCATTTATGTTTCAACCTCTGAAACCACTCTCCGACGACATCCGGCGCTGGATTGCCGACAATTCCACCGCCGACGTATCAGCACTTCGCCTCCGGCATCACGGCCACAGCGACCTGATGCATGCCATACTGCAGATCGAAGCACGCCGCAAATGCGCCTCCAAACTTGCCGACACCCTGCGATGCGACGCATTCCAGTTCCCCGACATGATCGCCGCCGAACAGTCCACCTCCGACGCCCTTGCGGCAATACACTCCTCCATCATAGGCGATGCATCCACGGTGGCCGATCTGACGTGCGGACTCGGCATCGACTCATTTCACTTCGCAGCCGACGGACGCAAAGTGACAGCCATAGAGCGTCGACCCGAAGCCGTCGCCGCTGCTGTCGCCAACGCCTGCGCGCTCCGGCTCTCCGACCGCATGGAAGTGATCTGCGCCGACTCAACCGAATGGCTTGCCGACACCGCCGCCACATTCGACTGCATATTTATTGACCCGGCACGACGCGACAACCTCGGACGACGGTGCTACAGCCTCGCCGACTGCAGTCCCGACGTCGGCGCTCTACTGCCACAACTGCGCGCCCATACCGGCAAAGTGGTGGTCAAGGCCTCACCGATGCTCGACGCCGAAGCTGTCGCACATCAGCTGCATCACGTCAGCGACATCTATCTGATCGGCACAGCCACCGAATGCAAGGAACTTGTAGCTGTCGTGGACTTCAGCCTTCCGGCCTCCACGCCATTCAGACTCCACGCTGTCACAGTGACCCGAGGCACCACATCACACATCACCATCGGCGATGATACTCACGCCACCGCAATGCCTTACGTAGCGCCCCAGACAGGCATGGTGATCTACGAACCATATCCCGCGCTGATGAAAGCCGGGCATTACCGCTGGATCGCCGACCGCTACAATGTGACGGCGCCCGATCCCAACACCCATCTGTTCCTGTCAGACCGACCGATAGATTTTCCCGGAAAAGCATATAAGATTGTAGAGTCGATGGATTTCGACAAACGCGCGGTCAAGGAGATCGCCTCGCAGCGCATCAAAGCCAATGTGGCCACACGCAATTTCCCACTCGACGCGCCATCACTCGCGCGCAGGCTCAAGATCAGCGAAGGGGGCGACATGCATCTTTACGGAATCCGCACCTCCGCGAGAGGGCTTATGCTGCTGCTTTGCAAGCCGGTATAGCACCCGGCAAAGCTCTCCTCCCAAACGAAACTTGCCGGCTTATTATTTCTTCTGGAACATGCGCGCTATCTGACGCTTGTCGTCGCGCTCCTTGATTGTCTGACGCTTGTCATATTCCTTTTTACCGCGTCCGATCCCCACCACCATCTTGGCAAGCCCCTTGCCATTGATAAACACCTTCAGAGGCACCACCGTGAAACCTGCATCCTTGCCGGCCTTGGCCAGCCTCGCTATCTCCTTCTTTTTCAGCAGAAGCTTCCGGTCGCGCCGGGCCGAATGATTGTTGTATGACCCGTAGAAATACTCGGCCACATACATATTCTTCACCCACACCTCACCGTTGCTGACCAGGCAGAACGTATCGCTCAGACCGGCCTTGCCAAGGCGTATCGATTTTATTTCCGTTCCGGTCAGCACGATTCCGGCCGTGAACGTTTCGGATATCTCATAGTCAAACCGCGCGCGGCGGTTGACGATATTCACTTCATTAAGTTTCATAGGATAAGATTGAATATAAAGATGATCAGGAACGGCGGCACTATCACCGTGAGTATGGTGAATATCATGAATCTGCCCACACTCTCCTCACGCACCGCCATGTAACGGTCGCCACGCCACAACACTATGGCGGTATATATGCCCAGAAACAGCACCAGATCTATGTCGAACGGCAGACAATTCTGCACAAGCAGGCTCAGAGCGAGCAGCGACTGACCCATGAGCACGTATGTGTGGTTGCGTTTCTCGCTCGGGATGGAATCGGTAAAACGATATATATACGTCGACATGAAATGCGTGGCTATGAAATAGCTGACGAAAAAAGCCACAAATTCTATAACCGCCAGATCAAGAAGCTTCACGAACGTATGCTCCAGATGATACACCCCCTGCAGAAACACCGCAAGCCCCATCATCACTGTCAGCGGAAAAAAACCGGTGCGTGCCAGTCGTGACGGATCGATGCCCTCGGCCGAGATGTCTTCCCAGCCGCGCGCGGGCGACATTATCAATTGAAACAACAGTTTTATAAACCTTAACATATCGGAGCACAAAGTTAGTGATTTCGGATGGAATTTAGGGATAATCTTCGTAAATTTGTGGCCGATATTTGAAACCAACACCTACAAAATGATTCAGAAAATCCTTTCAATCTCAGGCCGTCCCGGGCTTTTCAAGCTTGTCAACCAGGGACGCAACATGCTGATAGTCGAGTCACTCGCCGATGGCAAGCGCACCCCCGCCTATTCCCACGACAAGGTGGTGGCCATAGCCGACATATCCATCTACACCAACGACGACGAGGAACGACCGCTTGTAAAGGTGCTCGAAACCATCAGAGATAAAAACGACTCTAAGCCCGTCGACGTCAAGGGGCTGGGATCAGATGCCGACCTGCGCAAATATTTCGAGACCATACTTCCGGAATTTGACAAGGAAAGAGTCTATACCAACGACATCCGCAAAGTATTCAACTGGTACAACTGTCTCGTCGCAGCAGGCATCACCGACTTCTCTCTGCCCGAACCGGAAGGAGCCAGCGAAGAGGACTCTGACAAAGAAGCATAACCCACACAGCAGGGACACGACCGCACCTGACGGTGTGGCGTCTGACCGGCAAATCATACGGGAGGACTCCGGGACACGACATTTTCCGGATCCTCCCGATGCTTTTATCCGCTGACGCAACATATCCACGGTCACACACACCACGAACCGGATGCCGTCGCCAATCAAATGTATAGCCGCGATGATAAACAATCGTGCGGCCTATCCGGTTATTAAAGGGAAACCTGTTTATGAGAGTCTATCAGATGAGGATGTTTCGAAAAATTGCCATGTGGATTTTGGCGGCATTGCTGTTCATTGTCATAGCGGTGCCGATAGCCCTCTACGTGCCGGCCATACAGACTTTTGTCAAGGACATCGCTTTGCGGGAGATCAGGAAGTCGACCGGCATGGACATCACCGTGGAGTCGTTGCGCCTCAGATTTCCGATGCGCCTCTCGCTCGACCGGGCCACTGTGGTCGAAGCCGATGGCGACACCATGCTCCGGGCAGGCAACATCCGGTTTAGCGTGGCTATGCTCCCGCTGCTCAAAGGCGACATACAGGTCACCGGCGCACACCTGACCGACATTTTCTATCAGACCGGGGCACCCGACTCGACGATCTGGCTCAAAGCCGACATCCGCGACTTCGATCTCGACGGCGCCGCCATGAATCTCGGCAAAGGCACCATCGACGTGGATCGCGCCGTGCTCGACGGAGGCAAGGTAAGCCTCATGATCAATGACAGCGTGCCATCGTCATCGCCTGCCGACACTTCGGCCTCCAGGCCGCTGATCATCAGAGCGCTCGACATCAGTCTGCTCAATGTCGACTACCGCATGACCATGATGCCCGTCATCGACTCACTCGGAGCCACCATCCCCGCCGTCAGGCTTCGCAACGGGCTCGTCGATATGGCCACACGCACCATCACCGCCCAAAGTCTTGCAGCCGACTCACTCGACGTGGCCTACATCACACCCTCGGCCGAATATCTCAAGACACATGGCATAACGACCGCCGCCGACACCCTACCGGAAAATATTTCTGCATCAGCCGATTCGCTCCTCTGGACCATAACCGCCGGCCACATCACGCTCAACGCACGGCGGGCACTATACGCGCAGCGCGATGTCAAGCCTTTGCCGGGGTTTGACCTCAGCTATATCGAGGCATCGGCGATAGCCATAGATATCGACTCGATGTTCAATCGCGGCAGCAGCATCAGAATGCCGTTGCGCAGATTTCATGCAGTCGAACGATGCGGCATAGCACTGCGCGCCGACGGCACATTCGCCATCGACTCCACCGGAACTATGAGCGCACGCGACTTCCGCATCTCCACCGACTTCTCCACACTCGACCTGGACGCCGAGATGAAGCTCACCGGCGACACCTCCCGGCCGTCGCCACTCCGGCTCTACGCCGACGCGCGCATTGCTCCCGTCGATATCCGAATGGCTTTCCCGGCCATGACCTCCATGATCGCATCACTCCCGGCCGGTTCCGACATGTCTCTCAAAGCCGACATCGACGGGACGACGCAGAGCCTCGACATCCACACTATTGAAGCCAGCGTTCCACGCATCCTCGCCATCGAAGCCGGCGGACGCATCAACCATCCGCTCGACACCGAACGCACATCAGGACGCATCGACATCAAAGGCCGGCTCACCGGACTCAACACCATCAAACCGTCGCTGCTCGATGCACGTCTTGCCCGGACCATCAACCTGCCGCACATAGCACTAAAAGGACATGCCGATTTCAGTCCGCGACTGATATCCGGACTAATCAACGCCACATCAGGCGACGGGCGTATCGTGGCCGACGGATCATGGCAGCAGATCATTGAGGGCTATCAAGGATCTATCAGCCTCGACCGCTTCCCGATAGCCTCGTTCCTGCCCGAAATGGGCATCGGCGATATCACCGCCGACATACGGGCCAAAGGCCGCGGACTCGATCCGCTGTCAGCGTCGACCCGGCTTGAGGCTCAAGCTGTCATCCATAAGCTGCAGTATCAGGGGCAGGAATACTCCGGCATCGACATCGCGATGCAGCTGTCGCAGGGAATTGTCAGCGGACATATCGACTCCAACAACCCCGGAGCCGAACTCGGCATAACTTTCGACGGCACCGCATCGCGCGAGGGTTTCACTTGGAGTGTCGACGGCGATATTAACTCTCTCGACCTCCTTGCCCTAAAGCTTGCCAAAGAACAATGCGCCGGCTCCCTCACCATCAAGAGCCGTGGAAACATCAACGCCGACGCCTCAGTCATCGACGCCACACTTTCCGTGGCCAATCTCGACTGGAATATGACCGGACACCGCATCACCGCACCCCCCACCGACATCAGACTGATCACCTCCGACTCCACGGTCAACGCCGATCTCACTTCGGGCGACCTCTCTCTCACACTCGCCACACTCTGCGGACTCGACACCCTGATCACACGCGCCACCGCACTGCCGGCTATTCTCGACACCGCCATTGCCCGCCGCAATGCCGACATAATTGCCATCCAGCGTGCCCTCCCGCCACTCAACGCCATACTGACCGCCGGATCCGACAACATACTCACCGACCTCCTTGCCGCCTCAGGCACAGGATTCCGACATGCCGACATGAGGATCAGCAACGACTCGCTCATGAATTTCAACACACTCGTCACCGGATTCCATTCAGGCGACACACGGCTCGACACCCTGCGGTTCGGAGCAGTGCAGCACGGCAAATATCTTGCATTCAACGGAGCGCTCGACAACCGTCCGGGCACACTCGACCAATGGGCTCACGTGCGGCTTACCGGATATCTCGCCGACGACCGGCTCTCACTGCTGCTGCGACAGCGCGATATCAACGACCGCGAAGGCTTCTTCCTCGGAGCCAATCTCGCTGTCGACGACTCCGTCGCCACACTGCGGTTTGTACCCTACAGCCCGGTCATAGGCTATAAAAAATGGCAACTCAACCAGTCCAATTTCATCACCTATAATCTCTATACACGTCATATCGACGCCGACCTCGAAATGGGATCAGGCCAAAGCCTCATACGCCTCTATACTGAGCACAATCCCGGCAACACCACGCAGGAGGATCTGATCGTACAGCTCAAGGACATACAGATACAGGACTGGCTGACGATATCGCCATTCGCACCGCCGGTCAAGGGCTCGCTTGCCGCCGACATGCGCATCAGCGCCCACCAAAACTCGCTCACCGGCACAGGCAATGTCAGCCTCGACAACCTCTACTACGGCCGCGAAAGAGTAGGATCGTTCGACATCGGACTCGACGTCGGCACCGACCGCTCGGGACGACTCACCGCCGACGCATCGCTCAAGGTCGACTCCATCGAAGTAATAACAGCCGTCGGATCACTCAACGACACCGCATCGGCCACGCCGTTCCATCTCGACTTTGAGATGATACGCTTCCCCATGCGCGTCGCCAATCCGTTCCTGCCCAAAAACATGGCCCGGCTGTCGGGCATGCTCAACGGACGCCTCGACATCACCGGATCACTCACCCGACCCATACTCAACGGCTATCTCGACTTCGACACCACGGCCGTCAGCGTCGGGATGCTCGGCACATCCTTCAAATTCTCTGAAGATAAAATTCCGGTCGACAGCTCCATCGTCAGATTCGACAACTTCGCCATCACGGCCGCCAATAAAAATCCACTGACTATCGACGGCACCGTCGATCTGCGCGACCTCACCGACATAGCGATGAACCTTGGTCTCAAAGCCAAAAACATGCAGATTGTCAACTCCAGACGCCCCAAAAACGCCGACGTCTACGGACGTGCATTCATCGACCTCGACGCCACCGTCAAGGGCGACATGAGATTCATTGCCGTCAACGCCGACCTCAACCTGCTTCCGGGCACCAACGTCACATACGTAATACCCGACGTCGAATCCGCTCTGACATCACAATCCACGGGCGACATGGTCAAATTTGTCAGCTTCGCCGACACCACCGCCGTTGCCGAAGCCGACACACTCGCCCGCACCACCATGATCGGACTCGACGCCACACTGACCATATCACAGGGTTCCACCATCAACGTCGATCTGTCGGCCGACGGCAAAAACCGCGCAACAGTGGCCGGATACGGCACTCTCGACTATACCATGAGTCCGCTCAACGACGGCAGACTCACCGGACGCTTCACCATCAACAGCGGATTCGTCCGTTACACCCCGCCGATGATGTCGGAGAAAAAATTCGAGTTCGACGAAGGTAGCTACGTGGCGTTCAACGGCGACATGCTCAACCCCATACTCAACATCCACGCCACCGACCGCATGAAGGCCAACGTCACACAGACCGGGCAAAACTCCCGCCTGATCAACTTCGACATCGCCCTCTCGGTCACCAACACTCTACAGAACATGAATGTGGCCTTTGACCTCTCCACCGACGACGACATCACCGTGCAGAACGAACTCGCATCCATGAGCCAGCAACAGAGAGCCAACCAGGCCATGAACCTTTTGCTCTACAACACATACACCGGCCCCGGCACCAAGGCATCAACAAGCCTGTCGGGAAATCCGCTATACTCCTTCCTCACATCACAGATCAACTCCTGGGCTGCGCAAAACATCAGAGGAGTCGACATTTCATTCGGCATCGACCAATACAACCAGACTACCGACGGAGCCAGCTCCACCACCACAAGCTATAGCTATAGAGTGTCGAAAAACCTGTTCAACGACAGAGTCAAGATCATCGTCGGCGGCAACTACTCCACCGACGCCGACACCGACGAGAACTTCCAGCAAAACCTTATCAACGACATAGCGTTTGAATATATGCTCAACAAGCGCGGCACCATGATCGTGCGCATATTCCGCCACAACGGCTACGAGAGCATCCTCGAAGGCGAAATCACCGAAACCGGAGTGGGATTCGTCATGCGCCGCAAGATCAACTCGCTCAAGGATCTCTTCAGGTGGGCCGGACGACTGCGCCGCTCGCTGCTCGGGCAGCAAGGATCACCGACCGTGACGACACCCGCCGAAACACCTTCAGAACCCATCACATCACCGACACACGACAACAAATGACTATGACTATCCGACACACCCTGCTGCGCCCACTCTCAGCGCTCATGCTCATAGCCATCATGGCATCATGCTCCACCACACGTCGGCTCGGAGCCGACGAGGTGCTCTACACCGGCGTCAAGAAAATCGACATCGTCGTGCCCGACGGCCAGAAATCCGCGCCCGGACTCGACGGACAGGTCAAGAACGCCGTCAACGTCGCGCCCAACAACAGCCTCATCTCACCATATCTGCGATACCCATTCCCGCTCGGACTGTGGGTCTACAACAACTGGTCCAACCCGCCGCACGGATTCAAACACTGGCTATATGAAAAGCTTGTGGCCGAACCGGTGCTCATCAGCGACGTCCGGCCCGAAGTGCGCACCAAGATGATCGACGAGATACTCGACAACAACGGCTACTTCAGAGGCACCGCATCCTACGAGCTCATCAAAGGCAAAAACCCCAAAAAAGCACGCATACTCTACACCGTCAATACCGGACCGGAATATCCGCTCAGCTCCATAGAGCTGCTTCCCGACACGTCGCGGCTCTATCACCTCATCGACTCCGTCGCCGCAGCCGGGACATACCTCCGCCCCGGCAGCCGCTACTGCACCGACTCGCTCTCGGCCGAACGGGTCCGGATCGCCAACGTGCTCCGCAACCGCGGCTACTACTTCTTCCGCCCCGACTACATCGAATATCTCGCCGACTCCACCATTACTCCCGGAAGCATCGCGCTCCGCATGACCGTCGCCAGCAATATCCCCCACGCACTGCTGCTGCCATACCGCACAGGCAAAGTCACAACACGCATCTACCGAAACAAAGGAGGCGGCACACCCGACACCATCATGACACGCCGCGGAATGGTCATACAGATGCAGCCTTCACGACTGCGCAAAAACCTCATTCCGTCATGCATCGCGTTCCGCAACGGACGCACATTCTCCGTCCGCGACATGAACCGCACCCAGACATCGCTCTCACGCCTTGGCATATTCAGCGGCATAGAAATCAACGTCTACCCCGACACCACCTCAGCCGACCGCCTGCTCGACGTCGACATCGCATGCACCTTCGACGCACCGCTCGAGGCATCGCTTGAGGTCAACGTCACATCCAAATCCAACTCCTACCTCGGACCGGGACTCACCTTCGGACTCACCAACCGCAACCTCTTCGGAGGAGGCGAACAGCTATCTCTCAACCTAACAGGAAGCTACGAATGGCAGACCGGGCGCGACCGCGGCAACTCTATATTCAACTCCTACGAGGTCGGACTCACCACATCGCTGTCGTTCCCGCGGCTGCTCGCCCCACGGTTTGTGCCGCGCAGCCGGCGCGAAGTCAACTGGACACGCATATCGCTCAACGCCGATCTGCTCAACCGCCCGCACTATTTCCGCATGGCGCAGTTCAACGCTTCGTTCAACTACGACTGGCGCCTCAACCGATATGCATCCAACACACTCACACTCTACAAGATCACCTATACCAAACTAATCAACACCACCACCGAATTCGACTCGGTGATGGACGCCAACCAGGCCATCGCACAGAGTTTCCGCAGCCAGTTCATACCACAGATCGCCTACTCGTTCGTACTCGACCGCCCGATCGGCAATGACAACAACATCAACTGGCAGTTCACCGTGCAGGAAGCCGGAGGCATCACCGACCTCATCTACAAAGCCGCCGGGAAGAAAGGCGAGAAAAAACTGTTCGGAACGCCCTTCTCACAGTTCATAAAAGGCCAGACACAGCTCGTCTACAACCGACGCCTCTACGGCGACCACTGGCTCGTCAGCCGCGTGGCGGTCGGCGCCGCACACGCCTATGGCAACTCCAAAGCAGTCCCCTACTCCGAACAGTTCTATGTCGGAGGAGCCAACTCCATCCGCGCATTCACCGTCCGAAGCATCGGCCCGGGCAGCTATCAGGTGCCCAAAAATCTCATCAACGGATATTTTGACCAGACCGGAACTTTCAAATTCGAGTTCAACGTCGAATACCGCTTCCCCATCTACGGACCGCTCCACGGAGCAGTATTCTTCGACTCGGGCAACGTCTGGCTGCTCCGCAACGATCCCATGCGTCCGGGAGGAAAACTCCGCGGCTCCACATTCTTCAAGGATCTCGCCACCGGCACAGGAGCCGGACTCAGACTCGACATAGGAATGCTCGTCGTGCGCGGCGACCTCGGCATAGGAATACACCTCCCCTACGACACCGGACGACGAGGATACTACAACATGAAATCGTTCGGCAACTCGCTCGCGTTCCACCTCGCCATAGGATACCCGTTCTGACCCCCACGCGAGCCATCCGCAACTTTTGCCGGCATCCACGTGTTACATATACATCAAAGCATTCACATAAGCCACTCGCAAAATTCAGCTCCGAATGATTTATGAGCTTAAACCCGAATGCTTACTTATTAGGTTTACATAACACCAAAACAACCAATATACTATGAGCGAATTCAACGACATTATCAAAGATTCCAAGCCGACACTCGTCGACTTCTTCGCCACCTGGTGCGGCCCATGCAAGATGCAAGGCCCGATACTCGAACAGGTCAAAGCCACATTTGGCGACTCGGTCAACATCATCAAGATCGACGTCGACCGCAACCCCGAGCTATCGGCCACCTACCACATCCGATCCGTCCCCACGCTCATCCTCTTCGTCAACGGCGAAGCCGCATGGCGAGGCTACGGACTCCATCAGGCCGACCAGCTTGAAGCAAAGCTCCGCGAATTCATCAGCAAGGAGCAGTAATTTCCTCCCACCCGAAACGACCAAAGGCGGTGTGTCGGCTCCACGCGAGCCTCGCACACCGCCTTCTATATCGGATTTGGTTTCTTTTCAGTCCGGGTCAGCCAAGGAAAGCCAGTATAAGGCCTTGGGCGGCAACCACGCGAAGGAACATCGTCAGCGGATAGACTGTAGAATAAGCCACCGCCGGAATATCGCTGCCGGTGCTGCCGTTGGCATAAGCCAGAGCCGGCGGATCAGTGTAGCCGCCCGAAAACATACCCATGATATACAAGAAATTGATCTTGTACACCCCACGGGCAATGCAGCCCACCACCACCAGCGGAACGAAAGTGATGATGAACCCCCAGATCACCCACCACATACCGGTGGAATTGAACACCGTCTCGGCAAATCCTGCACCGGAAGAGATACCCACCGACGCAAGGAACAGGCAGATGCCCAGCTCGCGTAGCATCAGCGAAGCCGACGACGAAGTGTAGGTCACCAGCTTGAACTTGTAGCCGAACCGAGAGAGCAATATCGCCACCACGAGCGGGCCGCCGGCCAGACCGAGCTTCATGCCGAAGCCCACATTGATCGAACCCACGATTATACCGAACAGTATGCCCACGAAAATTGTGATGATGTTAGGCTCGTTAAGACGCTTCATCGAGTTGCCGAGCTTGTTGGCCAGACGCTCTATGTCGTTGATATCGCCCACCACCACTATGCGGTCGCCCATCTGCAACCGGAGATTGGGCGAGGCAAGCAGATCCACGCCGGCACGGTTCACACGAGTGGCGTTGAGCTTGTAGGCCGAATGGAGGCGGAGCGATCCGAGTGTCACACCGTTGAATTCGCTCTTGGTGATGAGAATGCGGCGCGACACCACCGATGTCTGATTCTCGTCATCCTCCCAGTTCATTTCGTATGGCACGCCTATCACGGCCTCGAAATTCTCCACATCCTGACTCGAGATCACCACATAGATCTTGTCGCCCACATGGATCTCGGTCTGCGACGTCGGTATTATGATGTCGCCGCCGGTAGCGCGGATCATACGCGATATCACGAAATCCGTCTTGATTATGTCATGGATCTGACGCAGATTCTTGCCGTCTATAAGCTTGTTGGTCACCTCGATCGAGATAAAGTCGGGCTTCTGCTGGTTGAGAGCGGCCTCCTCCTCGATGCGCTGTATCTCTTTTTCGGTACGTATACCAAACAGAGCCTTGATCAGGAACATCGCTCCTATTATGCCGCACACACCCAGAGGATATGCCGCCGCATAGCCCATGGCCATGATATTGATCGACTCGGGATTGTCGACCGCCTGCTGCGCCGCGGCCAGACCGGGAGTATTGGTCACAGCACCCGACATCACGCCCACAAGAGCCTCGATCTGAGTATTTCCGTCGATGTAATATATCGCCAGCACTATAAGCACGTTGAGAGCTATTCCAAGGACAGCCAGGCCATTGAGCCTCATGCCGCCTTTCTTGAACGACGCGAAGAAACCCGGACCGACCTGTATGCCGATAGAGAATATAAACAATATCAGACCGAACTCTCTGATAAATTTAAGCACCTCGGCGTTCACTACATAGCCCAGATGACCCATCACAATTCCCACAAACAGCACGAATGTCACTCCCAGCGACACCCCCGCCACCTTCAGCTTGCCCAGAAACACACCCAGCGCTATCACGAAGGAGTACAGGACGATCGTACTGGCAAGCCCGTAGTTACCGGGGCCGAGCAGCGACGTCAACCATGTAAAATCCATAAACGTTTATTATATTGATTATATATTGATTTATTGTCTGCTTGCCTTCGGGCGGCGGGATGGAGGCTCTGTCAGTCACCTTAAGCCGCATCATTCAGCCACGACATTGTGCGCTGAAGCCCGATGTTTACGGGGTGCAAAGTTACCCATTTTTCGTGAAAGTTTCGTAACTTTGCACAATTCTTATCGACAACCGCCAAAAAATAACCGTAGCTGTCATTGCATGGATCGCACGCTGTTGCGGCCGCGACAGCTCGACAAAACAGATATTTAGCATCATACATCATGAATATTTCCTACAAATGGCTTAAGCAATACGTGGATTTTGATCTCACGCCCGAAGAGCTCGCATCGCTGCTCACCTCCACCGGACTCGAAACCGGATCGGTCGAAGAAGTGGAATCGATCCGCGGAGGGCTGCGCGGACTGGTCATAGGCCGGGTGCTCACATGTGAGCCACACCCCGACAGCGACCATCTTCACGTGACAACCGTCGACCTCGGCGAGGAAGCGCCCGTGCAGATCGTCTGCGGAGCCCCCAACGTAGCCGCCGGACAGACAGTAGTTGTAGCCACTGTCGGCACAAAGCTGTATGACGGTGACAAGGAATTCACCATCAAGCGGTCAAAAATCCGCGGAGTGGAATCGCTCGGCATGATATGCGCCGAAGATGAGATCGGAGTAGGCGCATCTCACGACGGCATCATAGTGATCACCGACAGAGAGGTCAAGCCCGGCACACCCGCGGCCGAATACTTCGGGCTCGAAAGCGACTACGTGCTTGAAGTCGACCTCACACCCAACCGCATCGATGCCGCATCACACCTCGGAGTGGCACGCGACGTCGCCGCATGGCTCAGCTGCCATCGCACGCCGGGCGCAAAAGTCATCCGCCCCTCAGTCGACGCATTCCGCTCCGACCGCCCCGACGGCGCCATAAGCGTCAGCATCAGCGACACAGAGCTCTGCCCGCGCTACAGCGGAGTCACCATCCGCGGAGTCAAGGTGGCCGAAAGCCCCAAATGGCTGCGCGATCGCCTGACAGCCATCGGACAGCGGCCGATCAACAACATCGTGGACATCACCAACTACATACTCCACGGATTCGGCCAGCCACTCCACTGCTTCGACCTGGCGAAAATCGACGGCGGAAGCATAGAAGTCAGGACTTGTCCCGAAGGCACGCCCTTCACCACACTCGACGGAGTGGAGCGAAAGCTTTCGGCATCCGACCTCATGATTTGCAATGCAGCCAAACCGATGTGCATCGCCGGAGTATTCGGCGGACTCGACTCCGGAGTCACAGAGCAGACCACCGACATATTCATCGAGAGCGCATGCTTCAACCCCACCGCGGTGCGCCACACAGCCCGACGCCACGGACTCTCCACCGACTCCTCGTTCCGCTACGAGCGCGGCACCGACCCCAACGCCACCATGTACATACTGCAGCTGGCGGCACTCATGGTCAAAGAGCTTGCCGGAGGTGAGATCTGCGGCCAGCCGGTCGACATATATCCCGATCCGGTGGAGAAATACCCCGTCACACTCTCCTACCGGCAGATCGACGATCTGATAGGAAAGCATATCGAAACGGCCACTGTCGACTCCATCCTCGAATCGCTCGACATCGACATCGCATCGCGATCAGCCGACGCAGCCACAATGGATCTTCGCGTGGCCACCTACCGCGTCGACGTCAGGCGCCCATGCGACGTCATAGAAGAAATACTCCGCATCTACGGCTACAACAACGTAGAGATGGGCACCACCCTGCAGTCATCGCTCTCCTACCGCTCGGCCACCGACATCGACCACACACTGAAAGTCAACATCTCCCAGCAGCTCACCGCCGAGGGATTCAACGAGATACTCAACAACTCACTGACCTCCGAATCATACTACGCCAACCTGCAGCAGATGCCGCTCGACCACTGCGTCCAACTGCTCAATCCGCTCAGCTCCGACCTTTGCGTCATGCGCCAGACGCTGCTGTTCGGCGGACTCGAATCGCTCGCCTACAACATCAACCGCAAGATAAGCGACCTGGCCATGTATGAATTCGGCCATGTCTACAGCTTCAATCCCGAAGCCACCCCCACACAAGAACACCCGCTCGCGCCCTACCGCGAAGAATCGCGTCTGGCACTGTGGATCACCGGCAACATCCGCCCCGGCAACTGGGCGCGTCCGGCGCAGCCATCCACATTCTTCGACCTTAAGGCAGCCGTGGCCAACATACTCGCACGCCTCGGCATCACCGAGCGCGAGATCAAGCTCCAGCAGGGCGAAGGAGAGATCTACTCCAAGTCAATCGACATACTCACCCGGTCAGGCAAACAGCTCGGCTCAATGGGCATCATCTCCGCCGACACACTGCGCCGCTTCGACATCAAGCAGCCGGTGGCCTATGCCGAACTGCGATGGCAGGAACTCACACAAATGGCTGCCGCACGCAAAGTCACCTTCACGCCGCTGCCGCGCACGATGCCCGTACAGCGCGACCTCGCCCTGCTCGTCGACCGCACCGTCACATTCGACCAGATACAGCGCGCAGTCGCCGAAAGCGAAAAGCGACTGCTCCGCAACGTGACACTCTTCGACGTATACGAAGGCAAGAACCTGCCGGAAGGCAAGAAGTCCTACGCAATCTCGATCACACTCCAGGACGACGAACGCACACTCGTCGACCAGCAGATCGAAGCCGTCATGCAGCGCATCACAGCCAATCTGGCCAAACGCACCGGCGCCACACTCCGATAAACTATACATCAACAACATACGAAAACAACAATAAAACAACAAAGCAATGGGAAGAGCTTTTGAATACCGCAAAGCCAGAAAACTCAAACGCTGGGGCAATATGTCGCGTACGTTCACGCGCATAGGCAAGGAAATCACCATCGCCGCCAAGTCAGGCGGTCCCGATCCCGACACCAATCCGCGTCTGCGCGTACTGATGCAGAACGCCAAAGCGGCCAATATGCCCAAGGACACCGTAGAACGCGCCATCAAGAAAGCCACAGAAAAAGACTCCAGCGACTACAAGGAGATCGTTTATGAAGGCTATGGACCCTACGGAATAGCCATCGTGGTCGAAGCCGCCACCGACAACAACACCCGCACAGTAGCCAACGTCCGATCCTACTTCAACAAACACGGAGGCAACCTCGGCACACAAGGCTCACTCGCATTCCTTTTCGACCACAAGAGCGTCTTCAAGATCAAACCCAAGGACGGAATGGATCTCGAAGAACTCGAACTTGAACTCATCGACTACGGCGTCGACGAGCTCGAAGCCGACGAAGAGGAAATCGTTGCCTACGGCGCATTCGAGGAATTCGCCAACATACAGAAATACCTCGAAGAAAACGGCTATGAGATCGTAAGTGCCGAATTTGAGCGCATACCCCACGAACTCAAGGAAGTCACCGATGAGCAGCGCGCACAGATCGAAAAGCTGCTCGACAAGTTTGAGGACGACGAAGACGTGCAGAACGTATTCCACAACATGAAGGAAGCCGACTCCGCAGAGTAATCCACCTACGGAAAATCAGCACATCCCCCTCCACCATACAAACGCGCTGTGTCAAAACACCGATTTTGACACAGCGTTTTTTTTATCCGTAGCGGAGCACTGCCGACAAAAAAATATGGCCTTATCTCACGACATGGCCATACCATAGATTCATTAACATGTTTTGTAAAGTGTATACTGGGATGTTTTATCTTGTCATCCGACAAGTATAGGTTTGTTGGTCAGTCCCGGCAACTTTGTTCGATAAATACATCCGCTTTTCGCTTGCGCTCGACAAATATAATAATTTTCGTCGACACTTGCGTCGACTACAAGTGACACAATCGACCGGTTGATCATATAATGCATATAACTGTGATAAAGTTCAAATCATAAATCCTGCGCGGATTGTCAGTCCTTGACCGACTGCATCTCCACCAGCCGTCGGTAGTGACCGTCAAGAGCCATCAGCTCGTCATGCGTGCCACGCTCCACGATGCGTCCCTCATGGAGCACACATATCATCGTGGCATTCTTTATGGTCGACAGCCTGTGGGCTATCACCAGCGTTGTGCGATCCTTCATCAGACGGTCGAGAGCCTGCTGGACAAGCCGCTCGCTCTCGCTGTCGAGCGCCGAAGTGGCCTCGTCGAGGATAAGGATAGGAGGATTCTTGAGAATAGCGCGGGCTATTGATATGCGCTGACGCTGTCCGCCCGACAGACGGCAACCCCGGTCGCCTATATTGGTATCATAGCCATGCTCCGAAGCCATTATGAAGTCATGCGCGTTGGCTATTCGTGCAGCCTCGGTCACCTGCTCCATAGTGGCGTTCTCCACGCCGAAAGTTATATTGTTGTAGAACGTGTCGTTAAACAGTATTGCCTCCTGGTTGACATTGCCCATCAGCGAACGCAGATCATGCACGCGCAGATTCCTCACATCGTGCCCGTCGACCTCTATAGAGCCGCCCTGCACATCATAGAACCGTGGCAGCAGATCGGCAAGAGTCGACTTGCCGCTGCCGCTCTGCCCCACGAGAGCCACCGTATCGCCGGCCTTTATATCCAGACTGACATCCTTCACCACCGGATGTTCCGGATCATAGCCGAACGTCACATGATCATATCTCACACGACCCTCCGTCGGCACTGTCAGCCGCTCCGGGTCTGCCGGATCGGCGATCGGATTCGCCGCCTTCAGTATCTTGTCCACGCGCTCCATTGAAGCCATGCCCTTCTGTATGCTGTAGGCCGCCTTCGAAAGCTCCTTGGCCGGATTGATTATGCTGTAGAAAATCACGAGATAGTAGATGAACATCGGAGCGTCGATGCCGGCGTTGCCGCTCAATATCAGTGTGCCGCCAAACCACAGGACGATCGCGATTGTGGCCGTTCCGAGAAACTCGCTCATGGGATGGGCCAGCGACTGACGGCGGGCCACCGTATTCGACAGCAAATAAAACCGCTGTGTCCCCGTCCGGAAGCGCGCTCTCACCTTTTTCTCCGCATTGAAAGCCTTCACTATACGGAGGCCACCGATCGTTTCCTCTATATTGCTCAGTATGCCGCCCCACTGGTTCTGAAGCTGAAGCGACTTCCGCTTCAGGCTCTTGCCGATCTTGCCCATGGCAAAACCCGCGATAGGGAGCAGGATCAGCACGAACACCGTCAGCTGCCAGCTGATGGCAAGCATCATGCCCAGACACACTATGATCATCACCGGATTCTTGAAAAGCATGTCGAGCGAGGCCATTATAGAGCTTTCAACCTCCTGCACGTCGCCGCTCATACGGGCCATGACATCCCCCTTGCGCTCGTTGGTGAAGAATCCTATCGGCAGGCTCACCACCTTATCGTATAGCGAATTGCGTATATCTCTCACCACACCCGAACGAAGCGGAATGATAAAGTACGATGCCAGATATGTGACGCCCGTCTTCAGCGCCGTCATCACCACCAGCAACACCCCCAGCAGAGCCAGAGTATTGCTTTGACCGAAACGCCCGATCGCCTGCTGGGTGACATAATAGAAATCATTCACGGCCACGTCGGCCAGATCCTTCACCGACACACCCGACAAAGCCACATATTCGTAAGTCCTGTCGTTAAGCTCGAACAGCATCTCGAGGATCGGCATTATCACAGCAAACGAGAACAGCGTCAGCACAGCTGCAAGAAGATTGCAGATCATGCTCAGTATAAGATATCCTTTATAAGGGGGCACATAGCGCCCAAGCAGCTTCCAGAACTGTCCCATTGCCTTCTCGATGTTGATTTATCCCGCAAAAATACGCAAAAATTCCCACATGGCGCCATGACAGCCCTTCATTTTTCAGGCAGCCGCAGCCATGCGGGATCGGTTTATACAGTTTGTCCTTTTCTTACAGATCACTGGCGTTCGAGACGCCACTCCACACGATCGACCGAACCGTCTTTGGCACAGGCTTCAACCACGTTGACACCCGGCACAAGCCTCACGCCCTTCATCACGAATGTCGACAGCCCCTGAGGAGTCATCTTGCCTAAAGAGCGTCCGTTGAGCCGCAGCTCCACCTCCGGATGACTCGCAAATACAGTCACATCAGTCAGCTCCGAACTTCTTATGTCATGACGACGCTCGGCGATGTAAAGAGTCGGGATCTCATCGTTCCAGTTGGCTCTATAGAAATAAAACGCGTCTTTTTTCACCTTGCGGTCAAAGCTCACAAGCCCCTTGTCGTTGATTCCGTAGCGGTCACCCTCCGTACGGTGGGCGGCTCCGAAGTCAAACATATTCCATATAAACGAGCCCCACACGTATGGTCGTTCCGCGATAGCCTGCCAGTTCTGGCGGTGAAACTCCGTCTGATAATTCTCCGGATGCCACATACCCGACAAAATACCGGGCTTTACGCTATCCTGCTGATGATATATGCTCGCCCCCGCGCCATATTCGCTGATTGCTATCCGCAGGTCGCCGTGACGCTTGTGGGTGTCATCGAGCCATCTGCCAAGATCGCGGGCCGAACCGCCATACCAACCGTAATATTTGTTCCAAGCGATCAGATCGGTCGTGAAACTCAGCGGATCGGATGCATCTATATTGCTTGCGCCGGTGGTCAGACGCGTCGGATCCTCGGCATGAGCAAGCTCGTTAAGCTCTCCGACGTAAGCCGTCGGATTGTCACCATGGGTCTTCAGCTCGTTGAAAAGACCCCAGAAGCATATCGACGGATGATTGTAATGCTGTCTTATCATCTCCACAAGCTGCTGGCGACCGTTGGCGTGAAACTCCGGCGAGGCCGTATATCCACGGTCCAGATATCCGCCGGGGCCGACAAACGGAATCTCGGCCCACACCACAATGCCATACCGGTCCATCAGCCCGTAGAACTCCTCGGCCTGCGGATAATGTGCAAGCCTTACGCCCGTCGCCCCTATCTCGCTTATTATCTCCGCATCCTCGCGGTGATGCTCCGGAAGCAACGCATTGCCTCGCTCCGCACGATCCTGGTGGCGGCAAACGCCCCTGAGCGGATAGCTGCGCCCGTTCAGCATGAAACCGTTGTCCGCATCGACACCAAACCACCGCAGTCCCAGCGCCTCGCTGACACGATCCGTCACATTTCCATCAGCGTCTGTCACGACGGCTGTAGCCTCATACATGAACGGGTCCTTGCGGCCATCCCACAGATGCGGGTTTTTGATACTGAGATCAACCGTGACCCTTACTGAAGAATCGGCCTGACAGTCAAAGCGGCCTTCGCCCGACGCCACTATACGGCTTCCGTCGGCCACTGTCACCTTGACCTTACCCGATGTAGCCTCGAGCCCGGAATTGGACACCACTACGGCAGCCTCCACATCGCCGCGCTCGCGGCTGACACTTTTCTGAGTGAGATACACACCTTTCGAGCCGTAATCGGCCAGACTGACATGGAGCGGATCGACCGTATAAAGCCACACGTCGCGATACAGGCCGCCATACATATTGAAATCGCCCACAAGCGGCATCACATCCTGATCGAGCGCATTGCTCACCCTCACAGTGAGCAGATTGTCGGCATCTTCACGCAGCAGATCGGTTATATCCATCGCAAAAGCTGTGTAGCCACCCTTATGTGTGCCGGCCAGGCGTGAATTGACCCACACGGCCACATTCTGATTGGCACCCTCAAACCGTAGTATCACACGACGTCCATTCCATGACGGATCATATTTCAGTCGCTTTTCATACACACCGGTTGTACGCTGATAGGCCGCATTGCCCGACAGGGCGTCGCCGGCATTCCACGTATGCGGCAGATCGACACGTATGCCGCGACCGCTCACCTGGCTTGCAAACCGAAAACTCCAGTCATCGTTGATACGCGCTGCCGTGCGGCCGTCCATATCAGCCGCTGCAGCCGACGACACACAGAGAGCTGATAAAACCACTACGGCGATCAGCCGTACTTTCAGGACTGTCATATTCATATGGTTGATTTTTATCGGTTGATTGATGCAAAATTAATGGCAAATTTACTAAATTTGATGCGTATTTGCCACTTGTGCGATAGCCTGATTTGCACATGGCATGTAATCACCGACATAACCGATGCACTATTTCCTCTCGGCCGGCGAAGCATCCGGCGATCTACACGCCGCACCACTGATAGCGGCCATACGCACACTCGACAATGAGGCCTGCTTCACATTCCTCGGCGGCGACCTCATGGCCGAAGCCGCGGCCACGCCACCGCTGATCCACTACCGCCACATGGCCTACATGGGATTCAGCGAAGTCATCCGCCATCTGCCGCAGGTTTTCGCCAATCTGCGCACCGCACGCGAAGCCGTGAGCCGCGAGCACCCCTCATGCCTCATTCTTATCGACTATCCGAGTTTCAACCTGAAACTCGCCGCCCATGCCCACGACCTCGGAATACCGGTCTACTGGTATATCGCACCCAAAGTTTGGGCATGGAAAGAATACCGCGTCAAAACGATCAGGCGACTCGTGCGCAGGGTGCTCTCGATACTTCCCTTTGAAACCGAATTCTTCCAGAGCCACGGCATCGACGCCCGCTACGTAGGCAACCCCTCGCTCGAACCAATCCACGCACGACTCATCA